>NZ_JBHUUX010000009.1:0-170762 GCF_042670845.1 Promicromonospora sp. NPDC057138
ACACTCTCGGGCATGGTTCCGGCACCGGAACCATGCCCGAGAGTGTTCTCGAAGCGGACCGCTGGTCGTCTCGACTACTCCTCGCAGTCGCCGGTCGTCCACGGCCAGTTGGCCACCGGGGTGTCGTGGGTCATGGCGCAGATGATGAGAAATCAGCGTGTGGCCGGGACCGCGACTCGCCGGCCGCGGACCCAGGTCGAGATCCCGAGGGCCAGCGCGAGGGCGGCGCCGATCGCGGGGACGAGCAGCGCGCGCCGGTAGTCCGACCAGTCGGCCGCGCCGACGTGCCCGTTGACGAGCACGATCGTCGCGGCCGAGACGCCCAGCGCCGCGCCGAACTGGAATGCCGTGTAGACGACGCCGCCCGCAACCCCGTGCTCCGACTCGTCCAGGCCGGCCGTGGCCGCGGCCGCGAGCGGACCGTAGACCAGCGCGAACATCACCGCGACCAGCAGCAGCGACGGCAGCAGGTCGAGGTAGCCCCACGACCCGTCGATGCGCAGCGCCAGGGCGAAGGCCACGGCACCCGCGAGCAGCCCGGCCACCATGACCGGGGCGTTCCCGAACCGCTTGACCAGCCGGTGCGTGAACAGGGGAGCGAGGACCATGTCCAGGCCCATGACGGCGAACGTCAGGCCTGTGGCAATCGGGGACCAGCCGCGGAGCTCCTGCAGGTAGAGCGTGATGAGGAACTGGAAGGCGAAGAACGCCCCGATGAACAGCAGGCCGGCGGCGCTCGACCGCAGCATCAGCCCCTCGCGCAGCACCGACAGGCGCAGCAGCGGGTCGGGCACGCGGCGTTCGATCGCCACGAAGGCGCCGATCAGCACCGCCGCGGCCAGGAACGCGACGATCCCGGCCGCGACGTCGCGCCCCTCGCCGAGTGCCACGACGCCGTAGATCAGCGCGACCATCGCGGACGTGAGGGTGACCGCACCGCCCAGGTCGAACCCGCGGCGCGGCAGCTCGGCGGCGACGTCCGGCCGGATGACGGCGCGGCCCGCGACCCAGAGCGCGGCGCCCACGATGACGGGTGCGAAGAACACCCAGCGCCATCCGGCGTCGGTCAGGAAGCCGCCCGCCACCACTCCCAGCGTGAACCCGCCGGCGCCGATCGCGCCGTAGATCGCCAGCGCCCGGTCGCGCAACGGGCCCTCGGGGAAGCTGGTCGTCAGGAGGCTGAAGCCCGCCGGCGTCATGAACCCCGCCGTCGCGCCGGTGACGAACCGGGCAACGACGAGCACCCAAGCGTCGTCGGCGAGGCCGCCCAGGCCCGAGAAGGCGACGAAGACGGCGAGGGCGACCAGGAACGTCCGGCGTCGGCCCAGCAGGTCGGCCGTGCGCCCGCCGAAGATCATGAACCCGCCGTAGGCGAGCACGTAGGCGCTGATCACCCAGTGCGCGTCCGCCGTCGCCAGGCCGATGTCGGCGGCGATGGCCGGCACCGCGACGTTGAGCATCGCGATGTCGATCCCCTCCAGGAACAGCGCGCCGCAGACGACGGCGAGCACTCCCCAGCCGGTCTGCTTCAGGGTCGGCGTCTTCAGGGCTGGCGCCTTCGTGGCCGGCGTCGACCGGGCCGCCGCACTGGTATCCGTCACGGAGATCTCTCCTCGCTCGAAGTCCCGCATGGTTACCACTTGTAACCATGACGATCGTTGGGCACGATCAGTGGATGGCACAAGAAGGCACTTCGACGTCACCCAGTTCCTTCCAGGGAACCAAGGCTGACCTGGAGGCATGCCGAGTCGACCGCGACCCCTTCCAGTGGGACGTGCGCGAGGACTGCCAGGTCCGGCAGATCCTTGACCGCATAGCCGACAAGTGGTCCCTGCTGGTGATCGCGCTGCTCGACGAGAAGACGCTCCGGTTCGGCGAGCTGGGCCGGGAGATCGACGGGATCAGCAAGCGGATGCTGACCGTGACCCTGCGCAACCTCGAACGCGACGGCCTGGTCCGGCGCACGGTGTACCCCGAGGTGCCGCCGCGCGTGGAGTACGAGCTCACCGCGCTGGGCCGCACTCTGCTGGGCACGACCCAGGCCCTGGTGGCCTGGTCCGGGGAGCACCAGGAGCAGATCGCGAGGGCGCGCCAGGAGTTCGAGGCGGCCAACGGCGCCCACTGAGCTCCTTGGCTGTGAGCGTGACGGTTGCGACCACGCGTCCGTTTGAGGCGCAACGGTCACGCCCACAACCAAGGGGGTCAGTAGCGGCTCGTGAGGACTCGGTCGGCCTCGCGGGTCGTGTCGGCCGTGTTGTTGACCAGGCCGCGGGAGCCGTTGAGCTTGGCCTCGATGTGCTCGCCGACGGTGATCGGGCCGTAGAGCTCGGTCTCGCCCTCGGCGACGCACCCGGGGAGCGTGGTGATGACGGCGTCGACGTTCCCGTCGAAGAAGAACGCGGCGGAGCGGCGCCGCTTGATGCGGCCGTCGATCACCGGCGGCTTGACGCGGTGCAGCGTCGACTTCCAGCGCTCGTTGGTCCACCGGGCCGTGAGGTCGCCCAGGTTCACGAGCAGCGCGCCGGGCAGCGGGGAGACGTCGTTCCAGCCGCCGTCGTCGTCGAGCACCTGGAGGCCCTTGACGTCGTCGGCCCACAGCAGCGTCACGATGCCGAAGTCAGTGTGCTCGCCCATGCCGATCAGGTCGCCGTCGAGCTCGACCCGCTCGCCCTCGGGGAGGGCGTAGTTGTTCATGCGCAGGACGTCGAGCGAGTGGTCGGTGTACGGGTCGAAGTACCCGGCGGGCAGGCCGAGCGCGTCGGCGAGGATCTCCATCATGACCTTCGCGACCGACGTGGCGTGCGACGTCCACAGCTCGACGTCGTCCTGGAAGGTGTCGCTCTCGGCCGGCCAGATGTTCTCGGAGTACATGTCGGGGTCGACGTCGGCGTGCGGGTAGTCAGCGGCCGACGCGCCGACGTTGAACGCCTCGAAGAAGTCGTTCATGCGCTCGGCCTTCTCCACACCCAGGCTCAGGCTGAGCCGCTCCGACCGGGGCGGGCTGTACCCGCGGTTCACTCCGGAGGGCGCCCGGTACTGCTTCTTCACGTCGAGCGGCAGCTCGAAGAAGCGGTCGCTCGCGCGACCGAGGCGCGCCCAGGCCTCCAGCGGGATCCCGTGCCCGAGGATCTGCATGAAGCCGACTGTGCGCGCCGCGTCGTCGACCTGGCGGGCGACCGCGGCCCGGTCGGCGTCGGTGCCGCCCGCGATGTAGGGGGCGATGTCGATCGTCGGAACGTGGAATGCTGACATGCCGGTCTCCTTCAGTGATAGGTAGTGGTTATCAATATGGACCAGGATCGAGCCCGAGGGGTTAAGGCCGTGTTAAAGAATCCGGACGCCACCGACGACGTCCGCGCCGCGGTGGGGCAGGCGATCCGGCGGGCGCGCGAGGCCGCTGGGCTCTCGATGCGTGCCCTCGCGCGGGCGAGCGAGATGAGCCAGCCGTTCCTCAGCCAGGTCGAGAAGGGCGAGACGAGCCCGTCGCTGTCGAGCCTCTACCGGCTCGCCCACGCCCTCCGGGTGCCGCCGAGCCAGCTCATGCCGCCGATGAGCGCGCCGCGCGGGGTGTCGGTGCTGCGCCAGGGCGAGGGCCGCGAGCTGCCGGTCACCGACGCGCCGGCCTCGGCGAGCGGGCGGCTCCTGTCCGGGGGCGCCGGCCACCTGCTCGAGGTCGTCGAGTACCGCGTGGCCCCGGACGAAGACCTCGGCGGCTGGTTTGAGTCCGACGGCGAGATGACGGTCTACGTGATCGACGGCGAGGTCGAGGTCACGCTGGAGCACGAGGGCTCGTGGCGGCTCGGCCCGGGCGAGGCGATCAGCCACCCGGCCGACGTCCGGCACCGCTGGGCCGCGGTGGGCGACGGCGCGGCGCGGATCCTGCTGTCGGTCGCGCACACCCACCCGGCCGTGGCGAGACCTGCCGAGGGAGCCCAGCCGTAGTGCGCTGCGCCTGCAGAGGCCGGCTGTGGCACACCCGCGGGCGGGGGCAGCCCGGCCCCCGGGTGTGCATGACTTGGTGGGGCATCGGTCAGTCCGTCGACGCGCCGGCATCGCGGGGCATGGTGTGCTCCTGCGGCAGGTGCCAGGTGGGCTAAATTTCGTTCGGCGGGGGCCCTGGTTTGCTGGCTGAGCTGAATAGTTCAGCTGGCGTGAATCAAGCGGGGCTGTGGCGAACGAAATTCAGCGGAGCTGGCAGGTGCTCCCCGGGCTCACCTTGCCCGACGGGCGCTCCAGCGCCGCGCGGATCGGCTCAGACCCGCTCCCAGGACACGGCCGCGAGGCGGTCGACGACGGCGGTGAGGAGAGCGCCGGCGTCAGGCAGGGGGACGTCGTCGATGGACGACACGGCGACCACGCCAATCGAGTTGACCAGGAAGGCGCCCGCGAAAGCGGCGACGTCGGCGGGCAGGACCGGCCGGACGGTTGACGGGGTCGTGGCCTCGACGAGCCGCATGCCGATGCCGTGCAGGTGCGGTGCGGCCGGCCAGACGACGCCGCCGTCGGGCGCGAGGAAGCCGATGTTCGCGATCGAGGACTCCGCGAGGGCGCCGTCGGAGGCGGTGAGCAGGGCGTCGTCGTACCCGTCGAGCCGGACCCGGCGGGCCCACTCGAGCTGGGCGAACCCGCCGAGGTGCTTGAGGTGGGCGAACGGGCGCAGGTAGGGGACCGACCGGAGGCGCTGCGGGGCGGGGGGCGGGGAGTGCGGCTCGGCGACCGAGACCAGGACCTGGTCGGCATCGCGCAGCGTCACCCGCACGGAGGCGTCCGCCGTCCCCGCCAGGGCGTGCCGCACCAGGTCGCGGACCCGGCCGCCCGAGAGCGGCCGGTCGAACAGCTCGCGGTGGGCGGCGTCCAGCCGGGCGAGGTGGTGCTCCAGGCCCTGGACCCCGCCGTCGCGCACCTGCATGGCCGTGAAGTGGCCGTAGGTGCTGAACAGGTCGGACGCCGCGGCGGGGCGGCCGTTGGTCTCGATGCGCACCCTGCGACCTTAATCGCGACCTCGATCGCGACCTTCATCGTGCGGGCCAGCGCGTGGGTGCGGCCCTACAGGTCGGCGAGCAGCGACTTGGGCGGGACGAAGAACGTGCCGCCGGTCTGCGGCGTCGAGAAGTCGAGGATCCGGTCGTGCAGGCCGGGCGGGTCCCCGACGAACATGCGCTCGAGCATCCGCTCGATGACCCACAGGTGGCGCGAGTAGCCGATGAAGTAGGTGCCGAACTCGCCGGCGCCGGGCCGGCCGAACGGCATGTTGTCGCGCAGGATGTCGTGCTCGCCGTCGTCGTCGGTGATGGTGGCGAGCGTCTTGTGCGCCTGCTGGCCCGTGGGCGCGTCGTCGAGCTCGACGCCGTCGGCCTTCCTCCGCCCGATGATCCGTTCCTGCTGCTCGGTGGTCAGCGCCTGCCACGCCGCGAGCGCGTGCACGTACTTCTGCACGACGACGTAGCTACCGCCCGCGAACTCCGGGTCCTCGTCGCCGACGAGGGTGGACTCGGGGAGCTCGTCGCCGACGGGGTTGGCCGTGCCATCGACGAAGCCGAGCAGGTCGCGGGTGTCGAAGTAGCGGAACCCGGACACCTCGTCGGCGGTGGTGACGGCGGCGCCGAGCGCGTCGAGCAGCAGGCGCTCCAGCTCGAAGCAGAGGTCCTGCCGATCGGACCAGATGTGGAACAGCAGGTCGCCGGGGGTGGCGACCGCGGTGTGCGTGGCGCCCGCGATCTCGCGGAATGGGTGCAGCTCGGCGGGCTGCTCGCGCCCGGTCAGCTCGGTCCAGATCCGGCTGCCGATGCCGACCGTGCACGAGACGGGGTGGTGCAGGTCCCGGAACCCGACGGTCTTGACCAGCCCGTCGAGGTCGGCGAGGACCTCGCGGACGGTGTCCGTCGCGCCGTCGTCGTCGGCGACCTCCAGGACGAGGAAGACCGCGGAACGGGCCAGCGGGGCGCCGACGGCCTGGGGCGCGACCGGGGCTCCGTGCGTCGCGGGCGTGCCCGGCGTGCTCTCCGACATGGGCGAACATTAGCCGAGAAATCCCAGGCGGACGGCGGGAGACCGTGGTCAGGAACTACCCTGGCGCAAGGTGTTCGCCGGGGACACGTGGGATCGGAATGGAGTGCAATGGCCCGCTTGCCGCAACGCCCCGGCCCGCAACGCCCCGGCGCCTTGCCACGCGCGCCGCGAGCGCGGGTCGCCGGCGCTCGTGCCGCCACGCGCCCGGCCGTCGCGGTCGGCCTGCCGGCGCGCCCGTTCGGCTACGCGATGCTCGCGACCCTGGGCGTCGGCGCGGGCATCGCGGTGCTGGACGCGCTCTCGGCGGTGGCCACGGTCCTCGTGTACGTCGGGCTGGCCCTGTTCCTGGCGCTGGCCCTGGAGCCCCCGATGAGGGTCCTCACCTCGCGGGGACTGCCCCGGTGGGCGGCCGTGACCGTGGCGATCGTCGGGTTCGCGCTGGTGGTCGCGCTCTTCGTCGTCCTGGTGCTGCCGCTGGCCGTCCAGCAGGTCGGGATCTTCGGCGCTCAGCTCGTGGCGGCGCTGCGCGACGTGCCCGAGCAGCCCTGGTACGTCTGGACCACGAACAACCTGGGCGCGCTAGACCTGAACGGGCTGCTGTCGTCGCTGACGGAGCTGCTCAACGATCCCCGCCAGCTCTCGGCGATCGCGGGCGGCGTCCTGCAGGTCGGCACCGGGCTGATCAACGGCGTGACCGCCGTCGTCATCATCACGGCCCTGACCATCTACTTCGCCGTCACGCTGCCGACCATGGTCGCCGCCGTCCTACGGCTGGTGCCGCGGTCCCGGCGGACGATGACCGGATCCTTCCTGACCGAGGTGCTGGACTCATTCGGCAGGTACGTCTCCGGGCAGCTCATCCTGGCGACCATCAACGCCACGTTCACCCTGCTGCTGACGGTGTTCGCGGGCAGTCCCGCCCCGATCCTGCTCGCCGTCATCGCGTTCGTCGCGGCGCTGATCCCCGTCGTCGGAACCGTGATCGGCTCGATCCTGGTGACCCTCGCGACGCTGACTGTGAGCCCGGCGGCCGCCGTCGTGGTCGGGATCCTCCTGCTCGTGTACATGCAGGTCGAGGCGTACGTCCTGTCGCCGCGGGTGATGAGCCGCGCCGTGGCGATGCCGGGCGTCCTCGTCATCGTCGCCGCCCTGTCCGGCGCGGCGCTCGGCGGCATCCTGGGTGCCTTGGTCGCGGTCCCGGTCGCGGCGGCTGGGCTGCTGGTCATCAACCGGGTGGTCCTCCCGCTCCAGGAGGCGCGGTAGGCGGGTCAGGGAGCGATGGCAGCCTCCAGGGTCGCGTGCGCCCCCACCCGGTGCAGCGAGCCGAGCGCGTCAAGGTACGCCTCGACGAACCGCGGCTCGTCCACGAGCGACCCGAACAGCGGCGGATTCCGCAGGAACGCCACCGGGTCGGCCCGCTGCGACCTGGCCAGCGGGACGAGCTCGTCCGCGAGCCGGTCCACCACCTGGATCGCCTCGCCCTGCTCGTCGACCCCCTCCGCGTACCGCGCCCAGCTCGCGATGATCGCCGCCGACCGGGCGATCTCGCCCCCCGAGCGGAGCTGCTCGCGCACCACCGGTACCAGCCACTTCGGGATCCGGTCCGACGTCTCCGCGCACAGCCGCGCCAGGGTGTCGCGCACGGCCGGGTTCCCGAACCGCTCCACCAGCGTCGTCTTGTACGCGTCCAGGTCGACGCCGGGCACGGGCCGCAGCGTCGGCGTCGCCTCACGGTCCATGAAGTCGCGCACGAACCGCGCCAGCACCGGATCCGCCACCGCCTCGTGCGCGTACCGGTAGCCGCTCAGCCACCCGAAGTACGCGATCGCCTGGTGGCTCGCGTTGAGCAGCCGCAGCTTCATCAGCTCGTACGGCTCCACGTCCTCGACGACCTGGACGCCCGCGTCCTCGAACCGCGGCCGGCCCAGCGGGAACCGGTCCTCCAGCACCCACTGGAAGAACGGCTCTGCCACCACGGGCCAGCGGTCCTCGACGCCCAGGCGCTCGCGGACGAGCTCGCGGTCCTCGTCGGTGGTCACGGGCGTGATGCGGTCCACCATCGAGCTGGGGAACGCGACGGCGTCGTGCACCCACCGGCCGAGCTCCGGGTCGCGCAGGGCCGCGAAGGCCGAGAAGACGGTCCGCGCCTTCTCGCCGTTGCCCTGCACGTTGTCGCAGGACATCACCGTGAAGGGCGGTAGGCCGCGCGACCGGCGTCGGGCCAGGGCCTCTACGACGTAGCCGAACACCGTGACCGGGGTGGCCCCCGGCCGGGCGTCGGCGACGACGGCGGGAGTCGTCGTGTCGAACTCGCCCGTGACCTGGTCGAAGTTGTAGCCGCCCTCGGTGATCGTCAGGGACACGATCCGGGTCGCCGGGTCGGCGAGACGCTCCAGCACGGCCTCGGGGTCGTCCGGCGCGAACAGGTACTCGACGATGCTCCCGACGACGCGGGCGTCGATCCCGCCGTCGGGGTGCTTCGTCACGAGCGTGTACAGGCCGTCCTGCGCCTGCAGCGCGTCCCGCATCGCGGCGTCGCCGGGCAGCAGGCCGACGCCGCAGATGCCCCACTCGCGGGCCTCGCCCCGGCGCAGCAGCTCGTCGACCGCCAGGGCCTGGTGCGCGCGGTGGAACCCGCCGACGCCGAGGTGGACGATGCCGACCTCGATGCCGGAGCGGTCGTACGGAGGCAGGTCGACGCCGGGCTCATCGCTGGTCGAGAGGCCGACGAGCGGGGTGCCGAGGTCCAGGGTCACTTGATGGCTCCCATCGCCAGTCCACGGACGAGCTGCTTCTGCGCGATCCACCCGGCGACCACGACCGGGACGATCGCGACGGTCGCGGCGGCGGACAGCACGGCCAGGAACTGACCGCGGCCGTCGACGAAGCTCGTGAGGAACGGCGGCGTCGTGCGGGCGACCTGAGCGGTCAGGAGGTTCGCGAGGAAGAACTCGTTCCACGCGAAGATGAAGCAGATGAGGCCGGCCGCTGCGATGCCCGGCATGACGATCGGCAGCACGACCCGGAAGATCTCGGTGCCCAGGCGGGCGCCGTCGAGCTGCGCCGCCTCGATGAGCTCGCGCGGCACCTCCGCGAGGAACGACCGCATCATCCACACCGCGATCGGCAGGTTCACGCCGATGTAGAGGATCGTCAGCCACGTGATGTTGTCCAGGCCGCCCACGGACTGCAGCAGCAGGTAGACCGGGATGATCGAGGCGGCGACCGGCATGAAGCGGGTCGAGATGAAGAAGAACAGGGCGTCGCGCACGTTGACGATCGGGCGGATGCTCAGGGCATACGCGGCGGGCACCGCCAGCACAAGCACCAGGAGCGTCGACCCGACGCTCGCGCTCAGCGAATTGATCAGGTACGGCAGCATGTCGCGGTCGAAGACGGCCTGGAACCCGGAGAGGGTGAGGTCGGGCGCGAACGTGGGCGGCATCGTGGCGGCCTGGCGCTCGGGCTTGAAGGCCGTGAACACCATCCACGCGACGGGGAAGAAGAAAGCGAGCACGAGCACCCAGGTGACCGCGGTCACCAGGGACCCGCGGAGGCGTGCGGAGGTCATCGTCCGAGTCCTTCCGTCGAGAAGACCTTGAAGAGCGTCCGGAGCGCGACCGTGGCGACGACGATCGTGACGAGCACGGTCATGACGCCGTACGCGGCGGCCTCGCCGACCTCCAGCCCCACGAACGCCCGCTCGTAGAGCAGGTAGGAGAGCGTCTTGGTGCCGCCGGTGCCGCGGGTCATGATCGCGATGGGGTCGAAGACCTGGAGCAGCATGATCGAGGCCAGCAGCACCGCGATCTCGACGTACTGCCGCAGGTGGGGCAGCGTGATCCAGCCGAACGTGCGCAGCGGCCCCGCGCCGTCCACGGCGGCGGCCTCGAGCACGTCCTTGTTCTGGGCCTGCAGGCCGGCCAGCAGGATCAGCATCGCGAACGGCGTGTACTGCCAGGTCAGCACCAGGATGATGGTGACGATCGGGACGTCGGTGTTCCAGGCCACGGGCGGGAGGCCGACGAGCCCGAGGGCCCAGTTGGCCATGCCGGTGGTCGCGTCGAGGATCGACCACTTCCACACGAGCGCCGCCGCGGCGGGCATGACGAGGAACGGCGTGATCATCAGCGTCCGGGCCACGCCCCGCCCGAGGAAGTTGCGGTCCAGCAGCACGGCGAACAGCATCCCGAGCAGCGTCGACAGGACCACCGCGCTCCCGGTCACCGCGACGGTCGCCCCGAGCGACGACAGGAACGAGCCGTCGCGGAGCACGGTGACGTAGTTGTCGAGGCCCGCGAAGCCGCGGGCGCCCGGGCGCAGCAGGTTCCAGTTCTGCAGGGAGTAGAAGATCGTCACCACGAACGGGATCTGGGTGAGGACGATCGAGGTGGCCAGCGCCGGCCAGAGCATGGCACGTGAGACGGCGAGGCTGCTGCGCCGGGACTGCTTCCCGGCAGCGCGCGCAGGCCGGGCGCGGCGCCTCGTCGTCGGGGCACTCATCAGAACGGTCATGTCGCCCTTCCTGGGGCTCGGGACGTCCCCGCACGACGGCGGGGCGGGGCGCGGGGTGATCCCCGCGCCCCGGTCCGGCTTACTTCTGGGCGTCGCCCGCCTTCTGGGCGAGCTCCTGGGCATGCTCGAGCACGGGCGCGAGCTCGCTGCGTCCGGCGAAGACGTCGGCCAGGTCCTGCGAGACCTGGTTCCCGAGGTCGGGGAACTCCGGGATCGTGACGTACTGGATGCCGGTCCACGGCTGCGGCGCCACGCCCGGCTGCTCCGGGTTCACCGCCAGCATGATGTCCTTGGTGATGGGCGCGAAGGCCGCGGCGGCCTCCTGGTACTCGGGGATCTCGTAGGTCGAGTTGCGCGCGCCCGGGGGCACCCGGCTCCAGCCGAGCTCCGTGCCGACGAGCTGCTGGTACTCCTTGCTGGTCGCCCACTTCACGAACTCGACCGCCGCGTCACGGTTCTTGGTCGTCTCGGGGATCGCGAGGTTCCAGGACCACAGCCACCCGGACTCCTCGGTCTCGACGACCGGGGCGTGCACGTAGCCCATCTTCCCGGCGACCTCCGACGACTCGGGGTCCTCGAGCAGGCCGGCGGCCACGGTGGCGTCCACCCACATGGCGGCCCGGCCCTGGCTGACGGTATTCAGGCACTCGGTGAACCCCGTGGACACGGGGTCGTCCTCGCCGGCGTCGCGCACCAGGTCCACGTAGAACTGCGTGGCCTCGGCGAACTCGGGGGAGTCGACCTGGGCGTTCCAGTCCTCGTCGAACCAGCTGCCGCCGAACGTCTGCACGACCGTCGTCAGCGGGGCGAACAGCTCGCCCCAGCCGGGCTTGCCGCGCAGGCAGATGCCGTCCACGGTGTCGGAGTCGAGCTGCCGCGCGAAGTCCGCGACCTGCTGCCACGTCGGGTGCTCCGGCATTGTCAGGCCGGCCTCGTCGAACAGCTCCTTGTTGTACATCAGCATCGACGACTCGCCGTAGAACGGGACCGCGTAGAGCGAGCCGTCGACGGTGAGGGCGTTCTTCACGGGCTCGAACAGGTCGTCGACGTCGTAGTCGGAGTCGTCCTCCAGGTCTCCGGTGAGGTCGCTGAGCCAGCCGTTCTCCGCCCAGATCGGCACCTCGTAGGCGCCGACGGTGACGATGTCGTACTGCCCGCCGTCCGTGGCGACGTCCTTCGTGACGGCGTCGCGCAGGTCGTTCTCCTCCATCTGGATGAAGTTGACCGTGATGTCGGGGTGGTCCTTCTCGAACTCACCCTTGAGCTCCTCCATGTCCTTCATCTGCGGGTTGTTGACGGTCGCGAGTGTGAGCTCGACCGGCTCGCCCTCTCCCGCCGCGGCGCCGCCTCCGCCGCCTCCAGCACCGGCACAGGCGGTCAGCGCCAGGGCCAGCGCGGTGGCCGCGAGCCCGGCGGGCGCGGTCTTGCGGCCCGCAATCCTCGTGAGCTTCATTGCTTCGACCCTTCTCGTCACTGCGTCGTGAGATGCGTCCCGTCGATGGGATGCGAATCCGCACATGCTTGGCCCGGGCGGGAGAAGGGGTCAATGACCGCCTTTTTGAAACGGTCAGGGGGATGGTGGTATCGCACAGGTCTGCCGTCCGACGGCGGGCCGGGGACCCCGGAACGCCGGTCGACCGCGCACGCGGAGTCGGCTGGTCTGCCCAGGTTCTGCCCAGGTTGCACGCCGGACCGGACGTACGTCATGGACCGGGTCCCCGCTGAATCGGTCCACAACCGGGCACGAACTGGTGCCCTCGGAACGCGGATCGGTCATGCCCTGGAGCGCTTGCCCCACGCCCGGGCCGTCACACCTCGACCGTTCGGGCGTGGACCGTCACACCTGGATGATGTTCGCCCCGGCCGCGTGGAAGGCGCGCGCCCGCGCGGAGCCGAGCTGCGTGCCGGTGATCATCGCCTCGAAGTCGTCCAGGCCGGCGAAGCGCACGAAGCTGGTGACGCCGAACTTGTGGTGCGCCCCGATGAAGATCCGCCGGCGGCTCACCTCGATCGCGGCGGCCTTGACGCGTGCGACCGCCGGGTCGGGCGTCGTCAGGCCGTCCTCGATGGTGACGCCGTTCGAGCCGATCAGCCCGAGGTCGAGGCGGAACGTGCGGATCATGTCGACGGCCGAGCCGTCGACAACGCCGAGCGTCTTGCCGCGCACTCGCCCGCCGATCATGATGACCTGCACGTTCGGTCGGGCGGACAGCTCCGTCGCGACCGGGAGGGAGGAGGTGAGCACCGTCAGCTCGCGGTCCCGTGGCAGGGCCCGCGCGGCGAGCAGTGGCTGGAAGCCCTCGTCGACGAAGATCGTCTGCGCCTCGCCCAGGTGCCGCGCCGCCTCCGCCGCGATACGCGCCTTCTCCTCCGGGAAGCTCTGCAGGCGCTCCGACAACGCCGTCTCGAACGAGCTCGTCTCGACGGGGAACGCGAGCCCGTAGCTGCGTCGTACCAGGCCCTGCGCCTCCAGCTTGCGCAGCTCGCGGCGCACGGTCTCCTGCGAGACGGACAGCAGGCGGGCCGCCTCGCTCACCTCGATCCGCCCGCGTCGGCGCACGAGCGCGAGCAGCTCCTCGGTCCGCGATCCCTGCGGTGCGGCACGCTCGGGCAGCGTGGGCAGTGTGGGCAGTGGACCGGCGGATGCGTCGGACGCCATCGTCGCGCCTCCTGGTGTGCGGCTTCTGCGCTCAGTCTGCCGCGTGGCGCCCCGTTCCGGAACCGCCTGGCCCATTCGCCGCCGTCCCCGGTGTGCAGACCCGGGCGGGTGGGCGGCGTCCCCGAGGACGCCGTCCACCCGCCAGGCCCCGCTCTGCGCGGGATCAGAGCGTGAGCAGCACCTTGGTGGCGCGCCGCTCGTCCATCGCCTTGTATCCCTCGGCCGCCTCGTCGAGCGGCAGGGTGAGGTCGAAGACCTTGCCCGGGTCGATGGCGCGGTCCCAGATGAGCTGGATCAGCTCGGGCAGGAACCGGCGCACGGGCGCGGGGCCGCCGTGCAGGTGGACGCCGGTGAAGAACAGGTTCAGCCCGTCGAGCTGCACGCCGTGCGTGACGCCGACGTAGCCGACGTACCCGCCGGCCCGCGCGGAGTGGATGGCCTGCCACATCGACTCCTCGGTGCCCACCGCCTCGACGACGCCGTGGGCGCCGTACCCGCCGGTGAGCTCCTTGACCTTCGCGGCGCCGGTGTCGCCGCGCTCCTCGATGATGTCGGTGGCACCGAACTCGCGGGCCAGCGCCTGCCGCTCGGGGTGGCGGCTGAACGCGATGATGCGCTCCGCGCCGAGCTGCTTGGCGGCCAGGATCGCGGAGAGGCCGACCGCCCCGTCGCCGACGACGGCGATGGTCTTGCCGGGGCCGGCCTCGGCGGCCACCGCGGCGAACCAGCCGGTGCCCAGCACGTCGGACGCCGCCAGCAGCGACGGAACCAGGTCCTTGTCGGGCTCTCCCGGGGTCGGCACGAGCGTGCCGTCGGCCAGCGGGATGCGGGCGAGCTGCGCCTGCGTGCCGACCGAGCCCATCATCACGTTGTGGATGCACCGGGACTGGTACCCGGCCAGGCAGATCTCGCAGGTGTTGTCGGAGGCCACGAACGAGCCGACGACGTAGTCGCCGACCTTGATGTTCTTGACCTCGTCGCCGACCTGCTCCACGACGCCGACGTACTCGTGCCCCATCGGGGTGGGGCCGTTGAGCTTCTCGATCCCGCGGTACGGCCACAGGTCCGACCCGCAGATGCAGGCCGCGGTCACCCGGATCACCGCGTCGGTCTGCTCGATGATCTTCGCGTCCTCGCGCTCCTCGACGCGAACGTCGCCGGGGGCGTACATGACAACTCCACGCATGGGTGGCTCTCCTTGCTCGGTGCGCCGCGCGAACGGTGCGGCGCGGCGGCGTGCTCCTATCGCTACCCATCAAACGCCGAGGCAACCGCGGGGTGGGAGGCCCGGGTAGAACCCCTCAGGTGTCGACGGCACCGATGAGAAATGGCACCGGTAGTCGTCTGAGCTGAGTACGGTCCGGTGAACGCGGGCGCGCATCAAGGGAGAGCAACTAGATGAGACCACTCCGATACTCGATCAACGTCACACTCGACGGCTGCTGCCATCACGAGGCAGGGCTCCCCCCGGACGAGGAGTCGATGCGCTACTGGACCGCTGAGATGGAGCGAGCCGATGCCCTGCTCTTCGGCCGCGTGACCTACGAGATGATGGAGTCGGCATGGCGGCAGCCGGCCACGGGCCCGTGGCCCGACTGGATGGGTGAGTGGGAGATCCCGTTCGCCGAGACCATCGACCGGGCGAAGAAGCACGTCGTGTCGAGCACGCTGAGCAGGGTCGATTGGAATGCCGAGCTGGTGCGAGGCGACTTGGGGCCAGCGGTTCAGCGGCTCAAGCAGCAGCCAGGCGAGGGCCTGTGGGTGGGTGGCGTGACGCTCCCCCTGGCGTTGGCAGATCTGGGACTGATCGACGAGTACGAGTTCGTTGTGCAGCCGGTTATTGCCGGACACGGGCCGACGTTGCTCGCCGGTCTGCGCGAGCGCATCCAGCTCGAGCTCGTGGACCGCCATGAGTTCCGGTCGGGGGCGGTCGCCCTGCGATACCGGCCCACGCGAGCTACGGCTTGACGTGATTTGTCCTAGCACGTTGGCCGCTCCCTCGCGACGGAACGACGGCTCGGGGTCTCGTCGAGTGAGGTTGCTTATTGGCCACCGCCGCGGAGCGCGCGGAGGTACCGGCGCCGATAGGCGCGCTGGGCGATCAAGATCAGTGGAAAGAGTCCACGCCATAGGCCGCGGCCGGCGCGCGTGAGGGAGCGCAGCGTGAGGCTCACGTTCCCGTCGTCGTCCCGGTGGACGATGAATGCTTCCTCGCCTGAGACCGGGTGGCCCTCCAGCGTGCCGTAAGCGAGTGCGGCCCGGTCGTGGGTTGCGATCGTCGCGACGATCTCGACAGGCTCGCGCACGCGGACGAGACCGATTCGTGCGACGAGCCAGTAGCGCTCCTCTTCATGTGCGGTGCGCCCTGACTCGAGCGGCGGGTCGACTGTGAACCCGCTGCGGGTCTTGATGCCCCAGGAGAGGACCGCCGTCGAAGCTGCATTCCAGAGGTCGGTTCCGGAGCCCAGCCGAACTGTGCGTTCGTAGGCGCGCCATCCGCCGGGCGGCAGCCATTGCACAGCAGCAGGCGCCGTGCCGCCCGCGACGCCGTAGTTGCGGGCTCGTCCGCCGAGGTGGTGCTTCGAGAGCGGCGGCACGTCATCCTTGCTGCCGTCGTCCTCCGCGGTTCCGTCCACGCCGCACATCCTGCCGCACCGCGACTTCACTGCGGGGGATGAGGGCTCACGCTCGCCTGGAGAACGGCCGGCGTCGTTCGAGTTCCAGCGAGGTCGCGGCGTCACCGGCATCCCAGAACTGATCCCGTACGGCGTCCAGTACCTGCTTCTCGTCGAACGCTCTCGGACGTGCCATGCGGGACGAGATGCCGTGGCCGATGCGCGCCCTCTCCGGACCTGCCGACGTCAACTGGGTCTACGGCCCAGGAGCACCGCAGCTACCGAAGGGCTCGACGCTGCCGAACTGGACCTACATCTGACGGCTGCCACAGGATGCGGGCTCCAGCGACCGCACGGATTAGGTCTGTGACCCGGCAATACTCTTGGTCTTGGCCTGTCCGGACTGCTTCGATTGGCGGGCCTCGCCACCAAGTTCGGTGGGCAGCCCAGGAACGGTCTACCTGGTGCCGTGGGCCGAGTTTAGAAAACTGGAGGAAGCAGACATGTCAAACGAACCGATTCGGGTCCTTGTGTGGGGCGAGAACCGGCACGAGCAGGTCGAGTCGTCCGTCGCCGAGCGCTACCCGGACGGCATGCACGGCGCGATCGCCAAAGGCGTCGGCGAATGGCTCGGGGACAAGGCCCGCATCGCCACGACCACCCTCGACGAGCCCGAGCACGGGCTGACCTCCGATGTGCTGGATGAGACCGACGTGCTCGTCTGGTGGGGACACGCTGCCCATGGCGACGTCGCTGACGAAGTGGTCGAGCGAGTCCACCGCCATGTCCTGGCCGGTATGGGCCTCATCGTGCTCCATTCCGGACACTGGTCCAAGATCTTCGTGAAGCTCATGGGCACCACTTGCACACTGCGCTGGCGCAGCGAGCACGACCGCGAACTGGTGTGGACCGTGAACCCGCAGCACCCCATCGCCCGCGGCATCCCCAACCCGATCGTCATCCCCGAGCAGGAGATGTACGGCGAGTACTTCGACGTGCCGACCCCCGACGAGCTGGTCTTCATCAGCGGCTTCAGCGGCGGCGAGGTCTTCCGCAGCGGCATGACCTACCGCCGCGGGTTCGGCCGCATCTTCTACTTCAGCCCCGGCGACCAGGACTTTCCCGTCTACCACCAGCGGGACGTGAACCACGTGATCGCCAACGGCATCGAATGGGCCCGGCCCGACCGGGAGCGCGAGACGCCGACGCTCCTGCGCTACGACACCGACGACTTCTTCAACGGCCAGGGTTACCGAGGGGCGTTCGAGCGATGACCTTCCGGACCATCGAGACCGAAGGGCCCCTGCGCCTCGTCGTGGTCGGCGCCGGCGGCATGGGCCGGGCTTGGACCCGCGCGATCCAGGCGGACCCCGGTACCGAGCTCGTAGGTATCGCCGACCTGTCCTCGGCAGCGGCCGAATCGGCCGCCGCCGAGACCGGCATCCCTGGTCTCGCGGTCGGGGACGACGCCGTCGAACTCGCTCGCCGTACCGGTGCGGACGCGATCCTCAACGCCACCATTCCCGAAGCGCACCACTCGGTCACGACCGCCGCGCTGCTGGCCGGGATTCCGGTCCTGGGGGAGAAGCCGGTCGCCGCAAGTGTGGCCGAAGGGCTTTCGCTCGCGGCCGCGGCCGAGTACACCGGGCAGTTGTTCATGGTCAGCCAGTCCCGCCGCTATCACCGGTCGCTCTTCCAGGTGAAACGGCAGGTGGCGGCGCTCGGCGTCGTCGGCGTCGTCGCGGTCGAGCTTTTCAAGGCCCCGCACTTCGGCGGGTTCCGCGACGAGATGGCCAGTCCCCTGCTGCTGGACATGGCGATCCACCAGTTCGACATGGCCCGGTTCCTGCTCGACGCCGACCCCGTCTCCGTCTCCTGCGAGGAGTACAACCCAGCGTGGAGCTGGTACGCCGGCGACGCGGCCGCCACCGCGGTCTTCGCCATGGAGGGCGGCGCCCGCTTCACCTTCAACGGCTCGTGGTGCAGCCCTGGCTTCGAAACCTCCTGGAACGGCGCCTGGCGGATCTCCGCCGAGCGCGGCACCGTGCTCTGGGACGGCGACGGCGAACCCGACAGCGACCCCGAGACGTCCGTTGCAGACGTCGAAGACCCAGGGCATGAGATCGCGGGATCTCTGCGTGAGTTCACCGCCGCCCTCCGCTTCGGCACTGAGCCGATGGGGCGTGTGCATGCCAACGTCATGAGTCTCGCCATGGTCGAGGCCGCGATCCAGAGCGCGGCGCAGGGGCGCAGGGTTGCGATCGACGACGTGCTCGAGCGGTCGTACGACGCCGCGCTCGTGACCGAGCGGAACACCGAGGTCCTCGGGGTCCTGAAATCCTGGCCGTCGGTCCGGGACGCCTTGAGCCGGTAGGTCCGGCCCGCACCGCAAGCAACCCTCTGCCGCCGTCGATAGGTTCAGTCGCCGATGTGGTCCGGCAGGAGTTGAGCCGCAAGTGATCGTGCCGTGGCGGTGAGTGTGGCCGTGTCCAACCCGGTCCGGCCCATGAACACGATCCCTTGTTGCGCGGCCAGGAGGGCCCGCGCCAGCGCGATCGGATCCGTTTCGGCGGGCAGATCGCCCTCGCTCTGGGTGCGGGCGACGCAGTCAGCGATCAGTGCGGTGGACGTCTCATATGTGCGGCGGGCGTGTGCGAGGACCTCCGGGTCGGCGCTCCCGAGCTCGCAGGTGCTGTTGGCCATCAGGCAGCCGCGCAGCGTGCCGGCGTGGATCGGCGCCTCAAGGAGCATCCGTAGCGCGTCCACAGCCCGTGGCGTGTCGGCGAGGGCCTTCCGAAGTTGGTCATGGCTCTCGTCGGGATAGCTGCGCAGTGCCCGGAGGAAGAGCTGGTTCTTGACCGCTTGGTCCATTATCCGTATATGGTGGACCGCGCAGTCAAGAACTCCGTCGAGCAGGGAAGCGGGAAGTACATGGGAAAGCTGGACGACAAGGTGGCGATCGTGACTGGCGGGTCGCGGGGGATCGGGGCGGCGACGGCACTGGCGCTGGCCGACGAGGGAGCCGACGTCGCGATCAGCTACTCGTCCTCGGCGGTTCAGGCCAAGGCCGTGGTCGCTGACCTGGAGGCGAAGGGGGTGCGCGCGGCGGCGTTCCGGGCCGACCAGGCGGACGCGGCGCAGGCGGTGGGCCTGATCCACAGCGTGGTCGAGCAGTTCGGAAAGCTGGACATCCTTGTCAACAACGCGGCCGCGGTCGGTGGCACCCTGGTCGACAGCGAGACCGACGACGAGGCCGCCATCGAGCGGCAGCTTGCCGTCAACTACTCCAGCGTGGTGGCCGCGATCCGGACGGCGTTCCCGCTGCTGCCCGATGGCGGGCGGATCGTCAGCATCAGCTCGGGTGCGGTAGCACGTGTGGGATTCCGGGGGATGGCGTACTCCGCGGGCACGAAGTCGGCGCTCGAGGGCTACAGCCGGGGCGCGGCACGCGATCTGGCGCACCGGGGCATCACCGTGAACGTGATCCAGCCCGGTTTCGTCGACACCGAAGGAAACCCCGCCGACGGCCCTGCCGCATCCACGTTCCTTCCGACGACGGCGATGGGGCGGTACGGCAGGCCGGAGGAGATCGCCGCAGGCGTTGTCTTCCTCGCCAGCCCGCAGGCCTCCTACGTCACCGGCGCAGTGCTGAGGATCGACGGGGGATACGGCGCATAGCGCGACTGCTGTTGGGCGGCCGTGAGGCCCTCGACCCTGGGGGTCGGGGGCCTCACGGTCAGGCTCACACGAAGCGCCAGAGGTGGTCGTTCGTGCCGTTGTCGTCCCAGACGAGCACCTGCGCGCCCTGAGTGGTCGACATGTTCAGGACGCCGAGGACGCGCCCGCCTGCGGCTTGGATGCGGAACGTCTCGCCGGAGGTGTACCGGAGCCGCCACTGCTGGCTCGTGGCCCCGGTGTCGGTCGTCTGCACGGCGCGGGTGCCGTTGGCCGTGCCGCCGGACTCGACCGCGAGGACCTTGCCCGTGTGCTGGTTGCGCAGCCGGAAGTACCCGTTGGTGCCGACCACGGCGGTCCACAGGTGGTCGGCGGTTCCCGTGTCGCCCCACTGGATCACGAGCGCGCCGTCGGCGGTGGACATGCCCGTCACCCCGAGCACCTGGCCGCTGTTGACGTTCTGGATCCGCCGGGCGCCCGTCGGGACGAACCGCCACCGGTTGTCCGCCGAGCCGTTGTCCGGGTCCATCACGACCTGGGCGCCCCGGGCCGTCGAGCCGCTTGCGGTCCCGAGGAGCTTGCCCGTGTGGTTGTTGCGCACCCGGTGCGTGCCGTCGCCGTCGTCGAGGATCGTCCAGAGGTGGTCGGCGGTGCCCGTGTCGCCCCACTGCAGCACGCGCGCGCCGTCAACCGTGGACATGTTCTCGACGCCGAGCACCTTGCCGCTGTTCATGCAGCGCAGCTTGACGGCCGTGCCCGAGACGACGGGCACCCAGTCGTGGTCCGTCGTGCCGTTGTCGTCCCACTGCAGCGCGAGGGCGCCGTCCGCGGTCGACGCGTTCGTGATGCCGAGCACCATGCCGCTCGCGACGTTGAACAGCCGGAAGGGGGAGCCCGCGGCGGTCGCGCCACCGACCGACCAGTACACCGTGTAGTTGAAGCCGTGCGCGTCGTGGAACGGCCCGAGGTCGACGGTGGCGCCGTTCGCGGTCGCAGTGAACGCGAGCGAGCTGGTGCTGGTGCGGGTCACCGAGGAGGTCGTCAGGGCCGGAGGGCTCGACAGGGTGGTGCTGCCGTAGTTGCCGGCCAGGACGACCGGCCCGTAGAAGATCGCGGCGACGTTCGGGTTGTCGTTCGACGACTCGACCCGCACTGCCATGGGCAGCCGGACCGTGACGGTGTCACCCGAGGTCCAGGACCGAGTCAGGGTCGCGTACGTGCCGGGTGTGGTCGCGATGGACTGCGCTACGCCGTTCACGGCGACCGTCGCGCCGGTCGCCCACGCCGGGATGCGCACACGCAGGGCCCACGAGCCGCTGACCGAGCCGGTCACGGTGAGCGTGGTGGTGTCGCTGACCGGGTACGACGTCGTCTGGGTGACCGTGATACCCCGTTCGGTCCAGGTCAGGACCGACGGCATGAACAGGTTCACCGTGAGCGTGGTGCCCGAGCGGAAGTAGATCGAGTCCATGAGCTTCGTGTTGGTCTCGAGGCCAGTGCCCTGGCAGCACCAGAAGGTGGAGTAGTCGGTGCTCCACGTGCCGCCGCCCCACTTCGGGCCGACGCCGCGCCGTCCGCCGGGCTGCAGCGGGGTGAAGTACGTGACGTGACCGTGCGCGTCGGCGGCGTTCTGCGCGCCGATGAGGTGGTTGAGCAGGGCGCGCTCGTAGAAGTCGAAGTACCCCGCGTTCTCCGGATCGAGCGACCACAGCTCGCGCGTGAGCTTGAGCATGTTGTACGTGTTGCACTGCTCGCAGGCGTCGTCGCTCAGGTACGTGGAGATCGCGTTCGGTGCCCGGAAGTGCTCGTCCTGGCTGTTGCCCCCGATGGCGTACGTGTGCGCGCCGACCGTGATCGCCCAGGCGTTGCGGGCGATGTCCCGGTACCGCGTGGTGCCCGTGGCCTTGTACTCGCGCGCGGCGCCGATCCACTTGGGCACCTGGGTGTTGGCGTGCAGCCCCGCGAGCTGATCGGAGTTGTTCGCTAGGGGGTCGAACACGGCTGCGTGGTCGAACCGCTGAGCGACGGTCAGCCAGCGGGCGTCGTTCGTCATGAAGTGCAGGTCCGCCAGCACCGCGTTCATGCCGCCGAACTCGATCTTCAGTGTGGTCTGCATCTGCGCGGTCGTCAGCCGCGCCGTGCGAGTGTCGACCCAGGCGGCCATCCGCAGGAGCACGTCGCGTGCCTGCGTGTTCTCCATGTACCGCCACACGTCGAGCAGGCCCGCGAGCGTCTTGTGCAGCGAGTAGTACGGGACGTTGCCGTTGCCGTTGCCGGTCTCCGCGACGTCGATGTCCGACTCGGGGAAGCCGGCCAGGTAGCCCGTGGCGAAGCCGCGGGCGGCGTTGTTCGCCTGACACTTGGCCAGCTCGGCAACCATGTAGGCGGCCTTGTCGCGGCACACCGTGTCCCCGAGCACTGCCCACGCCTGCGCCCACGCGGACAGGAAGTGGCCCTGGCTGTGCGTGCGGAAGGGGAAGTCCGGCGCCTCCCACCCGCTCAGCGCCGCGGCGCCGCCGGTCGACAGCCCGTGGTTGGCACGGAAGTTGTACAGCAGCCGGTCGACGTCCACGAAGCGCAGGTAGGACAGCGTGCGGTTCTGGTTGTCCATCCAGCGGCTGGCCGTGAGCCGGACCTGGCCCAGGGTGAACTCCGACGCCGCGGCACCAACCTCGCCGCGCGCGGGTGGGACGACCGCAGACGCCGTGGGTGCCGACAGGAGGGCCGGGCCGACGGCGGCTGCTGCCCCGGCGATGGCGGCCCCGCGGAGCACGGTGCGCCGGCGCACGGCCATGACGGACAAGGGTGGGTTGCACTGCTGATTCTTCATCGAACCTCCAGTTGAGCGGCAGGAACGGATCCTCATACGCCGCTGGCGTCCCGATACGAACGCGGGAGCGCAACGTCGAGCTCCATGCCGGATGTTAGCGCTCACACGGCGGTTGGGCCAGTGCCGTCACGGGACGATCTCGATGGTGACGCCCGGCCCTTCGAGCAGGTCCAGCTCGTCGGGCGACGCTTCATAGGTGCCGAGGTGGAGCGTCTGGTCCGAGTACTCGATGTCCGAGGCGTTGTAGTAGAAGCCAAGGTTGCCCCACGGCGTGTAGTAGATGAGGTCGCCGTCCTCCGGGTCGGATCCGGGAGTGCCCTCGATGTCGAGCTCGCGCGGTAGGTAGGCGATCTTCTCCCGGCCGCTGAGCTCCTCGACGTCCAGCGTCAGGGGCAGCATCGACAGGAAGTCGCGCACGGCGGGGGTGTCCTCGCCGATGGTGACGTCGACCTGTGCGTCGTCCGAGGTGAACCGGACGATCGTGCCCGCGACGTCGTCCGCGGCGGCGGGCCCGGGTACGGGGGACGTCGCTGCGGCGGACGCCGACGCGCTGGGCTGGGCCGTCGGGCCGGCTGAGGCGCAGGCCGTCAACAGGCCGAGCGTCGCGGCCGCCGCCAGGACGGGAATCGTGGGGAGCCTCATGAGAAGCCTTTCGAGGCGGGGGACATGGCGTGGAGCCTCGGCGCTGTGTCGGACGTCGGCGCGGCCGCGACCCGACGCGGCCGCGCGGCCAGCACGAGATACGCGGCCGCCGCGAGCGCTATCGAGGCCGTGGCGACGACGCCGAGCGGGAGCATCGACGCCGCGCCCGCGACGCCGACCAGCGGCGCGGTGACGCCGCCGAACCCGAACCGGACCATGCCGAGCAGCGACGACGCGGTGCCCGCGAGCTGGGGGTACTCGACCAGCGCGAGCGTCGTCGCGGGCGGTGAGGTGACGGCGACGCCGCTGGCCAGCGCCAGCAACGACACGATCACCACCCACAGCGGCAGGGCGGTCAGCCCGGCCGCGAGCAGGCCGAGGGCGCCGAGCGTCGCCACGCCGATGCCGACGCCGAGGGTGCGCGGCACGCTCCAGCGCTCGGCGGCGCGGCCCGCGACGTACCCGAAGAGCATGAACCCCGCCGAGTTCAGGCCGAACGCGAGCGCGTAGCCCTGCGGGGAGAGCCCGTAGATGCCCTGCAGCACGAAGGTCGCGCCCGAGAGGTACGCGAACAGCGCCGCGTACATGAAGCCCTGGTTCAGGACCGCGCCCAGGAACACGCGGTCGGACAGCAGCACCCGGAAGTCGCGCCCGGTCTGCGCGAAGCCGCCGGAGGTCCGCCGCTCGGCGGGCAGCGTCTCGGGGAACCCGACAGCGGCGGTCACCAGCAGCGCCGCGCCGACGACGGCGAGGAACACGAACAGCCCGCGCCAGTCCGTGACTGTGTTGAGCTGACCGCCCAGCAGGGGTCCGACGATCGCGGCGAGCCCGCCGATCACGGTCAGCCGCCCGTAGAACCGGATCAGCGCCCCGCCGGAGTACACGTCCCGCCCGGCAGCCTGGGCGATCACGATCCCCACCCCGCCCGCCAGCCCCTGCACGAGCCGAGCGAGGATCAGCAGCTCGACGGTGGGGCTGGCCGCGCACAGCGCCGACGTCACGACGTACGCGACGACGCCGACCAGCAGGATCCCGCGCCGTCCGAACCGGTCGGACAGCGGCCCCGCGACGAGCTGCCCGACGGCGAGGCCGACCAGGCAGGTGGTCACGGTGAGCTGCGCGACCGACGTCGCCGCGCCGAGCTCGGCGGTCAGCGCCGGGAGCGCCGGCAGGTACAGGTCCATGGAGATGGGCCCGAACACCGTCAGCAGCAACAGCAGGGTGGGCAAGAACCGGCTGAACCGGGATGGCTCGGAGGCGGAGGCGGGGGAGTCGGGCATGCTCAACAGCCTCGCCGTCCGCGCGGGTCCGGGGGAGCCCCTGACGAGGGGTGTACCGGCAGAGACTCCTTCGCCGCACGGACCCGGCTTAATCTGCTTGCATGGACAACCGAGCCGAGGTGCGTGAGTTCCTCGTGTCGCGCCGGGCGAAGGTCACCCCGGCGCAGGCGGGGCTGCCGCCCGGGCTGAACCGCCGGGTGCCGGGGCTCCGGCGGAACGAGGTCGCGCTGCTCGCCGGAGTGAGCGTGGAGTACTACACGAAGCTGGAGCGCGGCGCGATAGGCGGGGCTTCCGCCTCGGTGCTGGACGCCATAGCCCGCGCGCTGCAGCTCGACGACACGGAGCACGCGCACCTGCTCGACCTCGCCCGCGCGGCGGACGGCGTCCCGTCGTCCGGCCGGTTCCGCCGTCCCGCGGCCAGGCCCGGCGGGCCCAGGCCGAGCCTCGAGTGGGCGCTCGCGGCCATCACGGAGGGGATCGCGCTGGTCCGCGATGCGCGGCAGAACGTCCTGGCCGTCAACCCGCTGGGGCGCGCGTTCTACTCGCCGGTGATCGGCGACGGCGGTCGGACGCCGAACCTCGCCCGCTTCCAGTTCCTGGACCCCGCGTCCCGCGAGTTCTACCCCGACTGGGACCGGTTCGCCGAGATGTGCGTGGCCGTCATGCGCGCCGAGGCCGGCCGCAACCCGCACGACACGGGGCTGCAGGACCTGGTGGGCGAGCTCTCCACGAGGAGCGAGGTCTTCCGCGGGCTCTGGGCCGCGCACGACGTGCGGTCGCACGGCGCCGGGACCAAGCGGTTCCATCACCCCGTCGTCGGCGAGGTCGTGCTGTCGTACGAGGAGCTCGCCATCACCGCCGAGCCGGGCCATGTGCTGCTGATCTACACGGCGGAACCGGGGTCGCCGTCGGCCGACCGGGTGAAGCTCCTCGCCTCCTGGGCCGCCGAGGCGAAGGCGCCGGGCCCGGCCTGAGCCGTGCGGCGCGGCCCGGCCTGAGCGGCCCGGCCGAGCCGGGCGTCCGACCTGACCCTGCTGGCCGACGGCGGCGACACTGCGTAGGCCGCTCCCGGGTCACGGTGGGGCGACTGCGCTTCCGGCAGGATCAGGGCTCGACCCGCACCAGGCGGATCGCCATGTACTGCCTACCCGGCAGCGGGACCAGCACCTGTCCGGTGTGCGTGCCAGGCAGCGCTTCGACCGTCATCCCCCAGGTGTCCAGCACGTCGACGCGGAACGTTCCGGGCGGCAGGTGGACGGTGCGGTACCGCGGGCGCGAGAAGCCGAGGTATCCGACGAGGTAGCGGCCCGGAACGCCGCCCCAGGGCAGGTCCCAGTCCGATGCGCACGGGTCCAGGACGCCGGTCGGCGACTCGGCCACCACCCGCTCCAGGAACGCCACGCGCTCCGGGCTGGTGCCGATCAGCTCGCCGCCCTTGGACCACCAGAGCTCTTCCCGGTCGTTGATGTAGGTCTCGCCGTGGCCCACGTACCCGCCGCGGACTGCGCCCTCCCAGAACCGGCGCATGAGCTCCTCGCCGGTCAGGTTGCCCCAGCCGTGCTCGACGTCGCCCTCGTAACCGCACTCGTCGATCACCACCGGCTTGCCCCAGCGCTCGCGCCACTGGTCGGTGTTCTCCGCGGTCCGGTAGGCGTCCACGCGCTGGGTGGACGCGTGCGTGATCCAGGGGCGGGTGTGGTCGTAGAACTCGATGCAGTTGTGGATCGACAGCAGGTGGTCGTGCGGATCCTCCCGCACCACGAGCCCGGCGAGCCGCTCCCAGTCGTCGATCGACTTGCCCGCGATGAGGTCGTACTCGTTGGCCATCGACCACCAGACGTTGGAGAACGCGGCCAGGCGCCGGACCGTGTAGGCGACCAGCCGGTCGTCGACTGTCGGGCCGAGGTCGGCGAAGCCCCACCGGTCGTACGGGTGGAACAGGATCAGGTCGGCCTGCATGCCGAGCGCCGCGAGCTGCCCGATGCGCGTCTCGAGGTTCCGGTAGAACTCCACGTCGAACTGCGTGTGGTCGAATCCGTCGCTCGTCGCGGGGAACGGGAACCGGTCGGGCTCGTCGGCATTGAAGGTGTAGGACTTGGGCAGCAGGCACATGCGGATCTTGGTGAAGGGCGACTCGGCGAGCGTCGCCAGGGTCTGCTCCTGCAGGGCGGGGCTCTGGTGCGTCCAGGCGTACGCCGTCGTCCCCCAGGGCCGGTGGCGTGTGCCGTCGGCATGGCGGAAGTGGAAGCCGTCGGTCCGGACGGGGCCGTGGTGGCGCGGCCGTGCCGCCACGACGACCACGTCCCCCTCGACGCCGTCCAGCGAGAGTGCCGTCGAGCCGGTCGTGAAGTGCCAGGTCCCCTGCTCCTCGGCGAGCATCCGCACCCGGTAGACCCCGTCGCCGTCGTAGAACCCGCCGACGCGGACCACCTGGTCCCCGCGGGTGAACGTCGCCCAGAGGTCGACGTCGACGAACGGGTTCCCCTGGGACGGGCCGTGCAGCTCCAGCTCGATCACGTCCCACAGCGGCGTCGGCTCCGGTACTCGGCACCGCGCCGATCCCCGGGTCATCGTGTCGTCCTCGTAAGTCATTGGACGACGGTCGCCTGAATAGCTGGTCTGGTCAAGGACCAGACCAGGGCCAGCCGCCGAACGTAGGCCTGGTCGCTCTCTCAGCGCTCATCAGGCGACCAGGCCTACGTTCGACTATTCGGCTCAGAGTTGCGCGGTGACGCCGTCCCGATGACCGACGATGGTCCGATGAGCGACGACAGCCCGGACGGCGACCTGCTCCTGCGCGGCGGCATGATCGTCGACGGCAGCGGACGCGAGCCCGTGACCGGCGACGTGCTGGTGCGCGACGGCCGGATCGCCGGCGTGGGCGGGCGGATCGACGCGCCCGGCGCGCGGGTGATCGACGCCGAAGGGCTGGCCGTCGCGCCCGGCTTCATCGACATGCACGCCCACTCCGACCTGGCGGTCCTCGCCGACGGCGCCCACCTCGCCAAGGTCACCCAGGGCGTGACGACCGAGGTCGTGGGGCAGGACGGGCTCTCCTACGCGCCCGTCACCGACGACACGATGGCCACCGTGCGCGAGCAGATCGCGGGCTGGAACGGGATCCCGGACGGGGTCGACTTCGCCTGGCGGTCCGTCGCCGAGTACCTCGCGGAGGTCGACCGGCGCGGCAGCGCGACGAACGTCGCCTACCTGCTGCCGCAGGGGACCATCCGGATGAACGTCGTGGGCACCGGCGACCGGCGGGCCACCCCGGCCGAGATCGCGGCGATGCGCGCCCAGGTCGACCAAGGCATGCGCGAGGGTGCGTTCGGCATGTCGTCCGGGCTGACCTACGTGCCCGGCATCTTCGCCGACACCGACGAGCTGGTCGCGCTGGCCGAGGTGGCCGCGCGGCACGGCGGCTTCTACGCTCCGCACCAGCGCTCCTACGGCGCGGGCGCGCTGGCGGCCTACGCCGAGATGGTCGACGTCGCCGTGCGAGCCGGGTGCGCGCTGCACCTCACCCACGCGACGATGAACTTCCCGGAGAACCGCGGACGCGCGGGGGAGCTGCTCGCGCTGGTCGACGGGGCGCTCGCCGACGGCGTCGACGTCACCCTCGACTCCTATCCCTACCTGCCGGGCTCGACGACGCTGTCGGCGCTGCTGCCGAGCCGCGCGGCGACCGGCGGCCCCGAGCGGACGCTCGCGCGGCTGCGCGACGCGGGGGAGCGCGCCTGGATCGCGCACGAGGTCGAGGTGGTCGGCAGCGACGGCTGCCACGGCGTGCCCGTCGACTGGGACACCATCGAGATCGCGGGCGTGCGCGACGCCGCGCTCGGCGACCAGGTGGGCCGCACGGTGGCCCGCATCGCTGTGGACGAAGGGCGTGCGCCGGCCGAGGTGTTCTTCGACCTGCTGCTCGCGGACCGGCTCGGCACGAGCATCCTCCAGCACGTCGGCGACGAGCAGAATGTCCGCGAGATCATGCGCCATCGCCGCCACACGGGCGGGAGCGACGGCATCCTCGTCGGCGCGAAACCGCACCCGCGCGCGTCGGGGACCTTCCCGCGCTACCTCGCCCGGTACGTGCGCGAGGAGGGCGTGCTCTCGCTCGCCGAGATGATCGTGCACCTCGCGGCGCGGCCCGCCGCCCGGCTCGGCCTGCCCGACCGTGGCCGGATCGCCGAGGGATACGTGGCCGACGTCGTCGCCTTCGACCCCGCGACCGTCGCCGACCGCGCGACGCCGGACGAACCCCGCCTGACCGCTGCCGGCATCCCATGGGTCCTGGTGGGCGGGACGCCGGTGATCGAGAACGGCGAGCGGACCGCCGCCCGCCCGGGTGGTGCGCTGCGGCACCGAAGCGAGGCCTACGGCCCCGGGCGCGTGCGTTGATCACAGCAGTTCCTGCCAGGATCGCGGCTTTCTGGCAGAAACTGCTGTGGTCAACCACGGTCCAGGCCGCAGGCCGACCTCAACTCTTGCCAGGGCAGGCGAACCTGTATGTAATATATTGCATGCCCATTCCCGCGAGCGTTCCTGCGATCGGCCGTCGGCTCCTGCGCGACGACGTCTTCGGCCGCCTCCGTGACGCCATCGTCGACGGCAGCTTCGCGCCCGGCGAGCAGCTACGCGACGGCGAGCTCGCGGCCTGGCTCGGCGTCAGCCGGACGCCCGTGCGCGAGGCGCTGCTCCGGCTGGCCGAGGCCGGCCTGGTCGTGGCCCGACCGGGCAGCTCGACGACCGTGAGCTCGCTGGACGTGCGGGACGTGCGCGGAGCGCGCGACGTCGTCGCGGCGATGCACGAGGTGGCCGTGCGCGAGGCGGTGCCGAGCCTCACCCAGGACGACCTGGAGACCATGCGCGCGGCCAACCGCGAGTTCCGCGCGGCCATCGAGGCGGGCGACGTCGAGGCCGCGCTCCGGGCCGACGACGCGCTGCACCACGTGCCCGTGGCCGTGGCGGCGAACCGGGCGCTGTCCTCGGTGCTCGACCAGTTCACGCCGGTGCTGCGCCGCGCGGAGCGCCTGCGGTTCTCCTCGCTGGGCGGACGCGCGTCGTTCGCCCGCCACGACGAGCTGATCCGGCTGTGTGCCGCCGGGGACGCGGACGAGGCGGCCGCCGTCGCCTTCGACACCTGGTCCACCCTGCCCACGGATGCGCCGTCCGACCCGCCCACCGATCCGCCCGTCGAGGAGTAACCCATGGCCCTGTCCGAATTCCCCCGCCACCCGCTCACCTTCGGGCCGAGCCCCGTCCACCCGATGCCCCGGCTGACCGCCCACCTCGGCGGCGCCTCGATCTGGGCCAAGCGCGAGGACTGCAACGCGGGCCTCGCCTACGGCGGCAACAAGACCCGCAAGCTGGAGTACATAGTCCCGGACGCACTCGCGCAGGGTGCGGACACGCTGGTGTCGATCGGCGGGTACCAGTCCAACCACACGCGCCAGGTCGCCGCTGTCGCCGCGTCGCTCGGCCTGAAGGCGGTGCTGGTGCAGGAGAACTGGGTCGACTGGCCCGACTCAGTCGCCGACCGCGTCGGGAACATCATGCTCAGCCGGATCATGGGCGCCGAGGTGCGGCTCGACCCGGCGGGCTTCGGCATCGGGTTCAAGGACTCCTGGACCCGCGCGATCGACGAGGTCAAGGAGCGCGGCGGCACGCCCTACGCGATCCCGGCGGGCGCCTCGGACCACCGGCTCGGCGGCCTCGGGTTCGCGCACTGGGCCTACGAGGTGGAGCAGCAGGAGCGTGAGCTGGGCGTCTTCTTCGACACGATCGTCGTCTGCGCGGTCACGGGCTCGACCCACGCGGGCATGATCGCCGGGTTCGCCGCGCTCGAGGAGGCCGGCGGGCGGCCGCGCCGGGTGATCGGCATCGACGCCAGCGCGAAGCTCGACGAGACCCGCGACCAGGTGGCCCGGATCGCGCGCGCCACGGCCGAGCTCATCGGCGTCGGCCGCGCGCTGCGCGACGACGAGATCACCGTGCTGCCGGGCTGGGCGGGGGACAAGTACGGGATTCCGGTGGAGTCCACGCTCGACGCGATCCGGCTCACCGGCCGCCTGGAGGGCGTCATCATCGACCCCGTCTACGAGGGCAAGTCGATGGCCGGTCTGATCGACCTCGTCACCAGCGGCGACATCCCCGCGGACGCCACGGTGCTCTACGCCCACCTGGGCGGCCAGCCGGCCCTGAACGCCTACAGCGGCCTGTTCACGGAGGCTTAGCCCGGCGGCCCGGCGGCCCGGTGGCCCGCGCCGTCCGCCGTTAGCCTGGGCGCGTGGCTGACAAGGTCTCGAAGGACGACGTCGTAGCGTTCCGCCTGGCCGCCCACCACCTGTCCGGACGACTGGGCGACGACGACCTGCTCGACGCCGCCGGCCGGTGCGGCATCCAGAACAGCCCGCCCGGGTCGGCGCTGCTCGCCCTGCACGCTCGGGTGCGGAACGTGACCCAGGAACGGGTGGACGACGCCGTCTCCGAGCAGAAGAGCCTGCTGCAGACCTGGTCGATGCGGGGCGCGCCGTTTTACTTCCCGACGGCGGACGCGGCGGTCTTCACCGCGGGCGTACTGCCGCCGTCCGAGGAGGCGATGCGCCGCTTCCTGCCGGGCCTGGGCCAGTCGCTCGACTCGCTCGGGCTCAGCCTGACGGAGACTACCGAGCTGATCAGCGCCGAGATCCGCGACGTGCTCGCCGGGCGTCGGCTCGCGATCAACGAGCTCGGCGCGGAGCTCGCCGAGCGGATCGCCGGCAAGCTCCCGAAGCGGCAGCGCGGCCCCTGGGAAGCCGAGGGCCCGTACGCGCCGGGCCAGCCGCTCGGGGAGGGCGTGGTCCACTTCTGCCTCCGCATCCTCACGCTGCAGGGCGTCGTCTGCTTCGCGCCGCGCGCCGGGAACAAGGCGCCGTTCGTGCTGGTCGACGAGTGGCTGGGCTGTCCGATCCCGGACACCGACCCTGAGGCCGCGCGCGCCGAGCTGGTGCGCCGCTACCTCCGTGCCTACGGACCCTCGACCCGCGCGGACTTCGCCGCGTGGGCCGGGATCCAGGCCGGTGACGCCGGCCCGTGGTGGGGCCTCGTCGCGGACGAGCTGACGCCGATCGAGCGCGACGTCGAGCACGGTGGCGCGGCGTGGATCCTCACCGATGACCTCGACGCGCTGCGCTCGCCGCCGGCGCCGCGGGGCGTGCGCCTGCTTCCGCCCCGCGACCCGTACACCCAGCAACGCGACCACGAGACGATCGTCGACAAGAAGTACCACCGGGGCGTGTGGAAGACGGTCGGCGAGCCGGGCACCGTCCTCGCGGACGGCAAGATCGCCGGCATCTGGCGCCCTCGCAAGAGCGGCCGCACGCTGACCCTCACGGTCACGGCGTTCGGCTCGGTCCCGGCCCGGCACCGGACGGCGCTGGAGGAGGAGGCCGAGCGGATCGCACCGCTGCGTGGCGCGTCGTCGGTCAGCGTCGAGTACGGGACCTACTGACGCTCTTCGCCGGACGCCGGACGCCGCACGCCGCACGCCGCACGCCGGACGCGCCGTCGGGCGACGACCTGCTGGCTTCCCGACGGCGGGCGGTCCGCTCCGAGAACGCTGTGATGCACGGTCCCGGGCGCTGGACCATGCACAATCCCGTTCTCGAAGCGGACATTTGGGGGTCGGTGCGTCGATACTGGGTGCCGGGGGGCACCTCGACCAGAACAATGCGGAGGTAATTGTGAAGACAGGTCTGATCGTGCTCGGCGCCGCCCTCGTGATCATGGGCAGTGTGTTCACGCTGCAGGGACTCGGCTACGTCAGCGGCAGCCCGATGACGGGCGACACGCTGTGGGCGATCGTCGGGCCGATCCTCGCCGTCGTCGGTATCGTGCTCGTCGTTGTGGCCGCGCGGACGGGCAGGTCCGGGCAGCAGGGACCGAAGTGAGGACCGAGACGATGACCACCGAGACGATGACCACCGAGTGCACGCACCTGGACCAGATCGCCGCCCTCGAGCCGACGAGCCGCGCGGGCTGCCCCGAGTGCCTCGCCGTCGGGGGCACCTGGGTGCACCTGCGGAGCTGCCTCGTCTGCGGCCAGGTGGGCTGCTGCGACTCCTCGCCGGCGAAGCACGCCACCGCGCACTTCCGGGCCACCGGGCATCCGCTGATGCGGTCGATCGAACCCGGCGAGGGCTGGGGCTACTGCTACGAGGACGACGTGACGCTCCGGTCGGTGGAGGTCCTCAGCCGGTAGCCGTTCCGGCCCCGGGAGCTGTCCCCGGCCTGGCTGTCAACCCGTGGGCGACGCCCCGGTCAGCCCGCGCAGCGCGGCCAGCAGCTCGCGCTGGATGTCCGCGAGCGAGCGCTCCTCGTCATCGCGGAGCCACTGGCCGAACGCGACGCCGAACACCATGGCCGCCGACTGCCCGGCCAGGGTCGCAGCCGGCTCCGCGACGCCCCGCGCGCGCAGCGCGTCGCTCATCGCCGACGCCAGCACGGACATCTTGTGCCGCTCCCGCTCCTGCAGGGCCGGGTTCTGGCCGATGACCGACTGCCGCAGCCGGGAGTGGCTGCGACGCTCGTCGGGGAAGAGCTCCGCAGCCGTGTCGAGGGCGACACCGACGAGCTCCATCGGCGTCGCGTCCGCCGGTGCCGCGGCGACCCCGCCGACGAACGCCTCGGTGAGCTGCTCCTGGCCGTGGAACAGCACCTCGCGCTTGTCGCTGAAGTGGCGGAAGAACGTCCGCTCGGTGAGCCCGACCGACTGGGCGATCTCGGCGGCCGTCGTCTGCTCGTAGCCGCGGCTCGCGAACAGGTCGAGGGCAGCGGCTTGCAGTCGTTCGCTCGTGCCGGGCTGCCATCTGACCATGGGTCCAGTGTAGGTGATGACAGCGACTGACTTCAGGCGTACGGTGATGTCTGTGACCGACATCAGTCACTGACATCACTGGAGGAGCTCACCATGCAGATATTCGTTACCGGAGCATCCGGCTGGATCGGCTCGCACGCCGTCGACGAGCTGCTCGCCGACGGGCACACCGTCACGGCGCTCGCCCGGTCCGACGCGTCGGCGTCGGCGCTGGAGGCGAAAGGTATCCGCGTCCAGTGGGGCGACCTGGACGACCTCGCCGGCATCGCCCGGGGCGCCGAAGCCGCCGAGGCGGTGCTGCACCTCGCGAACAAGCACGACTTCGCCAACCAGGCCGCGTCGAACGCGGCCGAGCGTGGCGCCGTCCAGACCATCGGCGACGTGCTGGCCGGATCGGACCGCCCGTTCCTGCTCGCGTCGGGGGTCGCCGGGCTGATACAGAGCCGGACCAGCACCGAGGACGACCCGTCCGCGGCCCACGGCCCCGACTCGCCGCGTGGCGGCGCCGAGAACCTCGCGCTCGAGTTCGTCGAGCGCGGCGTCCACACCGTCATCCTGCGGTTCGCGCCGACGGTCCACGGCGCCCGCGACCACGGGTTCATCTCCGTCATCACCGCGGCCGCGCGCGAGCACGGCGTCTCCGCCTACCCGGGCGACGGCACCAACCGCTGGGCCGCCGTGCACGTGTCCGACGCCGCGCGCCTCGTCGCCCTGGGCCTGGCCAAGGCCCCGGCCGGCGCGCGCCTGCACGCCGTCGCCGAGCAGGGAGTCCCCAGCCGCGAGATCGCCGAGGCGATCGGCCGTGCGCTCGACGTGCCGGTGGCCTCGATCGCGCCCGACGACGTCGTGGAGCACTTCGGCTGGATCGGTGGCTTCTTCGGCATGGACCTGGCCGCGACGAGCACGGCGACGCAGCGCCTCCTCGGCTGGACGCCGACCGGCCCCACCCTGGTCGAGGACATCGATGCCGGGGCGTACACGCAGCCGTAGCCTGGTGACGTGGCCCGCGATCCGAACATCCCCGACGCGTTCGACGTCTACACGCTCGTCGTCCTGCGGCGGCCGCCGGGCGCGCCGGAGATGTCGGACGGGGAGCTGACCGCGCTCCAGGCGCGCCACCTCGCCTACCGGGCGGACCTGGTCCGGCAGGGCAAGATCGTCGTGAACGGGCCGTTCGACGAGCGGAGCGACCCGTCGTACCGCGGGATGTCGATCTTCGCCTGCGACCTCGACGAGGCCGCCCGGCTGTCGGACGGCGACCCGTCGATAGCGGCTGGGCGGCTCGCCTACGACGTGATGGAGTGGTGGGTCACGGCCGGATCGCTGGCGTTCCCGCTCGCCGGTCGCGCGGTCGGTGAGCGGCGCTCGATGTCCGACGACTGAGCTGTTCCGTGACCGACATGTCCCGGCACCGATGCGGCGTCAGAACAGGACGTCATGCTCGGTCTCCTGGGCCGGCTCCCTGGCCGTGGTGACGGGTGACGTGCCGGCGGTGAGCGGCGCGTCGTCGTCCGCCCGGGTGAGGGCCCAGCCCTGCAGCAGGCCGGTGTCGACGAGCAGGGTCCCGCGCGTCGTCGCCAGGTACAGGTCGCGGCCGATCCGGCAGGTCACCTCGCCGCCGAACGTCGCCCCGGGCCGCAGAGGGTCGAGCTGCAGCGCGGGGGCGAGGCCGCCGTCGCGCAGCCCGTAGGCGGGGAGGTGGTCGACGGGCTCGGTGGTGGCCCAGGTCTGGCCCGGCGGCCAGTCCAGCCCTTCCGCCCGGTGGACGACGGCGGCCAGCTCGGCGGCGCGGTACGACGCCGTTCCCGGCGCGAGCCGTGCGGCGCGCTTGCGGGCGGTGCCCACCTGTTGCGGCAGGCCGAGCGCGGCGGTGAGCAGGGACTCGCACCGCCGCGCGGACACCAGCGAGCCGGCCGAGAGGAACACGGACGACAGCGCGCCCTGCTCCAGCAGCCGGGCCTGCCCGCGTTCCGTCGCGGTGATCCCGACCTTGATCACGCTCCCGTGATGGGCGAGGTAGACGCTGAACTGCCGTGGGTCGTCGAGCTTGGTGTCGGTTGCGACGGACCGGGAGCGGGCCATCGCGGCGCACGACTCGCACTGACCCGACTTCGCCCCCGGATCGATCGCCGCCCGGGCGGCACAGGGGACGTGGCGGCCGTCCCACCAGAGCCCGCCGCACCGGCGGTCCGCGCCGACCACCAGGGCGAGGCGCGCCCCGACGTCCAGGACGCTGGCGCGGACCTCGCCCGCGGGGGAGAGCCACTCCAGCGCGGCGGCCGGGGCGCCGGCATCGGTCCAGGCGAGTCCGGAGGGTCGCCAGGCGAGCGGGCTCATGGGTCCATCTTCTCGTGCCGGTTCGGCAGCCGCTGCGCCTCCGCCGTCGAACGTAGGGTTGGTCGCTCTGTGAGCGTTGATGAAGCGACCACCCCCAATGTTCGTCCGAGGGCTGCTGCTGAGCGGGGTTCAGCAGGCGAACGGCGACCGTTGTCGGCCTCATTCCGGTCGCCTGCGGCCTGCTGAACCCAGCTCAGCGGTCAGTGGAGGTCACTCCCGGGTCGTCCGGAGCCTGCGCTGGAGGATCAGCAGGCCAACGCCCGTCACCAGCAGCGCGAGCGCTGTCCAGAGGGGCCAGCCGCCCGAGAACCCCGTGGCGGCCAGCTCGCCGTCGTCCGGTCGGTCGGCCTCCGGGGCGGGCGTGCCGCCCGGCTGGTCGACGCCGGGGCCGCCGTCGCCGGGCTCGTCGTCCGGTCCGTCACCTGGTCCGCCGCCGTCCGGGTCGTCACCGCCGTCCGGCCCGCCGTCGGACGGCGTCGGCGACGGCTCGGGGTTCTCCGGTTCCCGCTCCTGCAGCGTGCCGCCGCCGAGCCAGGCCACGCCGGCGCCGTCCTCCGGGGCGATGTCACGGTCCGTGACCGCCTCGAACTTGGCGCTCTGGACGCTCTTCGGCAGGGTCGGGTGCTCCCGCTCGAACTGCGCCTCCGGCATCGGGTCGCGCGGGGCGTCGGGGAGGGCGATCCCGCCGGTGACGTCCATGTAGTACGGCAGGTCGCCGTGCTCGTACTCGTAGCGGAACTGCACGGTCTCCCGGGCCTCGAGGAACGCGTCGTACACGTTCTGCGGGTCCCAGCCCTCCCGCACCGGCCACTGAGACACGTCGCCGCTGTCGATGATGTCGTGGAACGCCCCCGGACGGACGGCGTCCCGCTGCCGGAGCCATTCCGCCGCGATCCGCGCCGTGTAGACGCGACGCAGGTCCGCGTACTCCGGGGCCGTGTTCACGGCCTCCTCGACCAGCGGGGTCATGCTCTCGATGAGCCGCTGAAGGTTCCGGTCCGCGACGTCCTCGGTCACCACTTCCTCGCAGGTCGGCCCCGTCCCCGGTGTGGAGACGTCGAACGGCTCCATCTGGACCCGCAGCGGTGCGTCAAGGATGTACAGCTGGTCGCCGTCCTCACGGGCCGACGCCGGCAGCGGCGAGACCCACATGCGCCACGAGGCCCAGCAGATCTCGCCGTTCGGGCCGCGTTCGAGCGAATCGAAGAACTCCTTGCCCGACTCGGTCTCCGGGTTCATGTTGGCGTACAGGCTGCTCTTGAGCTCGAAGTCCGACTCGAGCAGGACGCGCCCCGCCTCGGTGGTCGCGAACTGCTCGTCGATGATCGTGTCGGGCTGGTCGGGGTTGAGGTTCACCCAGAACTGCTCCCGCTCCAACGCCAGCCAGGTGAACAGCGCGTCCGACGACAGGTCGAGCGTCGCCTCGCCGCCGAACGACGGCTCCGCGCCCTCGGGGACCTCGGCGGCCGAGAAGGCGTAGTCGAACGCCTGAGAGCCCGGGTCGTCCGAGACGTACCGCAGCTCCAGGGATCGCCAGTCGATGCCGCCCAGGCGGAACGGGGGCTGGAACCGGCGTGGCGAGGAGTTCATGATCTGGTTGTTGGCGGTGCGCAGGTTCGCGGCGTTGCTCGCGCTGGTGCCCGAATTGCGTGCCGCGTTGTTCACGGCACCGCCGCTCGGCCGCCAGCTGCACCTCGCCCGCCTGTTGCAGTCCGGGTTGAACGGCCCGCTGCCGGGCCGGGGCGGGTTTGTCTGCACCCCGGTCGCCCGCTGTACCGAGTAGGTCGCGCCGGAGGCCCGGACCTGCTGCGCCGTGGTCGCGCTCGGCGTGGTGCTGAACACGTGATGGGCCCGGTAGCCGACTCTGGTCAGGTCCTTGTACGAGTTGAGCCGGGCCTGCGAGATCGTGTTTCCGGGGGAGACGTTGACGAACTGGCGTGTCCGGTTGTTGACCGCGCTCGTCGTCCGGCCGCGATCGAGCTTGATGTCCCGGCACATCCACTCGGCGGTGTCCATCGGGAGAAAGGACGAGAGCGCTGTCCGCTCGTAGGCCAGGCCCCTGCTCTGGTCACGGTTGACGTCCCCGTACAGCCCCTTCCACTGATCCCACGACAGCTGGGGGTTCTCCCCGGCGAGATACGTCTTGTAGGTCCAGTCGAGGCGCTTGCTGCTGTCCATCGGCTCGGCCGCCCACTCGTCGGGGACCTGGTCCAGGTACTCCCTGGTCGGTTCCACGTAGGAGTCGAGGATCGCGTCGAGCTCGGCCTCGTAGTCGTAGTTCTCGCCGTCGGTCTCGACGGGCGGAGACCCCTCCTCGGGGAACTCCTCGTAGATGTATTCCTCGGACTGGTTGACCAGCTCCGAGCAGAGCTCCGTGTGCGAGTGCGCCACCGCATCCGGCGCGTCGAGCACCGGCACGAGTGCGGCGCCGCTGACGGCGGCGGTCACGCCGATGGCGACCACGCGGAGCATGGGCTTGCGAGGACGTTCCCACCATCGGTGCCACGGGGGCACGGGATCTGGGGTCTCGGGCAGGTTCATGAGGGGTCTGCGTCTCCGTGGGTCGGACGGGGTGAAATCTGGCAGACGCAACGTAGGAAAAGCGCGCGGGCGCGGCAACGAAATGCACCCTGCCGAAAAGCCTTGCGGATGCTCAGCGTCCGTGAACCAGGCCGTTGCCCATGACCGTGCGCAGGTGGAGCACGCGGGTGCCGCTGCGCCGGGTCGTGATCAGGCCCGCCCGCCGGAGCACGGCGGTGTGCCGGCTGACGCTGGACAGCGAGGTCCTGGTCCGCTCCGCGAGCGCGGTGGTTGTCAGCTCGGCGTCCAGCAGGCGGAGCACCGCGGCCCGGGTCTCGCCCAGCAGCTCGCCCAGGGCGTCGGCCTGAGCGCGCTCGTCGAGCCCGCGCCCGGGCTGCCAGAACGGCTCACGGCTGACGGGGTAGACCAGCACCGGCTGCAGCCGCGGGTCAGCCAGGCTGATCGGATGGTTGACGCCGAAGAAGGTCGGGACCAGGGTGAGCCCGCGCCCGTCGAGGTGGAGGTCCCGCGTCTCGGGGTAGTCGACCTCCAGGACCGGTGCCCGCCAGCGGGTCGTCGGCCCGAGCTTGTTCAGGACGGCGTCGAGACCGTGCGCCAGAGCGCGGTGGGCCAGTCCGGTCACCCAGCGGCCCGCGATCTCCGACGTCTGATCGGTGTGCGGGGCTACCACTGCCCGGTGATAACGCCGCATCGCGACGCCGAGCCGGTGCAGGGCGGCGGGGCGTCCGGCCGCTACGTCGTCGAGCCAGGGGCCGGCGCCTCTGCCGCCGTCCAGCCGGCCGACCTCCGCCCGGAGACGCTGCTTGTCCGTGGACAGCACGGTCTCCACGCCCGCCTCGAACTCGGCCGACCGGCTCGCCGGCGTCAGGAAGTCGGGGAAGTAGCCACGGGCGGGCGTCAGCGTCGCGAGCAGCTCGGCGTCGCGCATCAGCCTGGCCTCCGCAAGCCGCTGCCGGGCGAGCCTGTTCCAGCCGCCGAAGTACGACACCGGCCGTGCCACCTGGTGGACGCTGAGGACGAGCTCCCACATGGGGTCGAGCCGGGTCTCCACCCTGGTACGCACCAGGTCGGCGGCGGAGAAGTGAATGCGAAGCACAGGTCCCCCTCGGACGGTTCCGGCTCTTGGATACTCGCGCATGCGCGCGAACTGTAGGGAGGCACTGTCCCGCAGAGGAGTACATCGTGGCAGTACTGGTGCGCCTCTCGGCGCGGTCGTAAGGTCGAGATGGACCGCGATCGATGAGGATCGCGTGTCTGATCCAAAGGAGATCGGCCATGTCCAGGAAACCCACCACCATCATCCGGACGGCCGCCACGGTGGCCCTTGGCCTCGGGCTGGCGCTCGCGGCAGGACCGCCCGCCAGCGGAGCACCGAACTCCGTCCCGCTCAATGTCGGTCAGGAGACGACGGGCTCCGACACCGGCGCGAGCGGCTCCTTCACCTACACCATCGACGGCGGCACCCTCTGCTTCACGCTCACCGCCAGGAACCTGTCGGCAGACGCCACGGCGGCGCACATCCACGTCGGCGACCGGCATGTCGCGGGCCCGGTCGTCGTGCCGCTCGGCGTCGGGGCGGGAACCAGCTTCAGCGTCACGGACTGCGTGACCGCCGACGCGGCACTCCTCTCCGCGATCCAGGACACCCCGCGGGACTACTACGTCAACGTGCACACGCCGACGTTCCCCGGCGGCGAGATCCGAGGGCAGCTCACGCACTGACGCCTGATCCGCGCTCACGTGGTCCCAGCCAGCTGAACGGCGTCGACGAGCGGCAGGCCGCCGGGCCGGCCACAGACTTGGCTGTGGGCGTGATCGTTGCGCCTAAAGCGGGCGCGTAGTCGCAACGATCACGCCCAGCAGGGCCTCGCGCGGCGGCTTGTCAGCTCGTCGCCGCGGCGGGCACGCCCTGGCGGACCGCCGCGGCGAACCCGGCCGGATCGGCGAGGTGGGCGAAGTGGTCCAGGTCGGGCAGCTCCGTGATCGTCGAGCCCTCGATGATCCGGTTGAGGCGGCGCACCGACTCCAGCAGGAAGGCTGTGGTGCCCGTCCCGCCGATGAGGTGGGTGGGCCTGCCGCCGAGGGCGGAGTACCGGTCGATGTCGGGACCGAGGGCGTCGATCTGCTCGAGCTCCCGCGCCCAGGTGGGTGTCAGGGGCAGGCTCGCGTCCCACAGCGGGGTCTGCTGGACGTGGGGGATGGCCTCGGCGGGGAGGCGGACGAACTCGACGAGGGCGATCTCGAGGGCGCGGGCGTTGTCCCCCGCGGCGATCGCCGCGCGGAAGTCCGCCAGCTTGGGGCCGGCGACCGGGCCGTCGACCGGCAGCGGGGGCTCGAAGAGGAAGAGCGTGCCCTCGACCTCGTGCTGGAGCGCGTAGGCGAGGGTGCAGAGCGCGCCGTAGGAGTGGCCGAGGAGGCTGGCGCCGGGGCCCGCTGCCTCGACGACGGCGCGGATGTCCTCGACCTCCTTCTGGATGTCGTAGCCGGCGTGGTCGCCGCTGCGGGCCCGGCCGCGCCGGTCGAAGACGTAGCACGTGAAGTCGCGCGCCAGGTCGGCCGTGGCGGGCAGCCACTGGTCCGAGGTGGCGATCGACCCGTGCGTGATGACGAGGGCCGGCCCGCTGCCCTGGACGTAGTAGGTGATCTCCGTGCCATCGGCCGAGGTGGTCGTGTGGTACGTGGGCTCGGTGGTCATGGTCCAACTCCTTCGTTGGGATGGTGCGGGCTCCGGTGCCGCGCGGCGCCGCGATCGGCACCTGGTGAAGCGATCGTATAACGTAATCACGTCGAGTGGAAGATGCGTGTTGCATATCGACGACGCCGCGCCTATCGTCTTCAGGTATGGGCGACTCCATCGTGGTGGTCGGCGGCGGACCTGGCGGTCTGTTCCTGGCCACCCTCCTTGCCAGGCAGGACTCCGCAGCGACCGTCACGGTCTACGAGCGCAACCGCAGGTCTGACGCGTTCGGCTTCGGCGTCGTGTTCTCCGATGCCACGCTGCGCGAGATCGACGCCGCAGACTCCGTGCTCCGGGACGGGCTGGCGGACCACGGGACGCACTGGGACCGCATCGAGGTCCGGAGCGACGGGGAGTCGTACGGGTTCGCAGGCAACGGCATGGCGGCCATCCACCGCAAGACGCTGCTCGGGCTCCTGCAGGACAACGCGGAGGCCGCCGGTGTCGACGTCCGGTACAGCACGGTCGCGCCGCCGGTCGCCGAGCTCGCCGCGGCACACGACCTTGTCGTGGGGGCGGACGGCACCAGCTCGACCGTGCGCGACTACCTCCAGGAGCACACGGACCTCGGGCACTCGGTCGCCACTGCGGAGGCGAAGTTCATCTGGTTCGCCACCGAGCACATCTTCGACGGGCTGACGTTCCTGCACCGCAGGTCCGAGCACGGGAACTTCGCCGCGCACGCGTACCCCATCAGCGACGAGCTCAGCACGTTCATCGTCGAGACCGACCACGAGACCTGGGAGCGAGCCGGACTCGACCAGTTCGACGTGACCCAGCCCCCAGGGCCCTCGGACGAGCGGAGCCAGGCCTACCTCGCCGAGCTGTTCGCCGACGACATCGACGGCGCGGCGCTCGTGGCGAACAACTCCCGCTGGGCGAACTTCCGGACCCGCCGCACGACCACCTGGTTCCGCGGCAACGTCGCGCTCCTGGGCGACGCCGTCCACACCGCCCACTTCTCGGTCGGCTCCGGCACCAAGATGGCGATGGAGGACGCCATCGAGCTCGCCCGCCAGCTCGGCGTCCACCGCGATCGGCCGACGGCGCTCGCCGCCTACCAGGACGCACGCACGCCGGCGGTCGCGCGCATCCAGGACGCGGCGGTCCCCAGCCTCGCCTGGTGGGAACGGTTCGGCCAGTACCAGCGCGACCTGGATCCGTTCACCTTCGCGTTCCACTTCTTCTCCCGCAGCATCGCGGTGGACCGGATCGCGCGTCGCGACCCGGAACTGGTCGCGACGGCGCGGGCGCGCTGGGCGGAGCGGCACGGCACCGACGCCCTGCACACGCCCCTGGACCTAGCCGGCGCGCGCACGGCGGGGCGGGTGCTGGAGCTCACCGTCGTTGACGGGCAAGGGCAGCTTTCCGAGCGCGGCGGGCCCGTCGTCCCCGTCTCCACGGCAGCCTCCACCGGAGGCCCGACAGCGGGGAGCGACGCCGGAGTCATCCGCGTGGACGCGCCGGACGACGAGTCCCACCTCGCGAAGGCCGCCCACTCGCTGCCCGACCGCGGAGCGGTCCTGATCACCGGGGGCACGGCGCTGACCCGCATCCTCCTGAGCGAGGAGGCGCGGCTGCGGCGCGGCCTCGTCTCGGTCGTCGTCGACAACCTGTCCGACGCCGAGATCGAGACCGCCCTGCTCGCGGGGCGCGTCGACGCCGTCGCGCGACCTGAGGGGGAGGCCCTGTGACCGCCGTCGACGCCAGGACGCCCGACACCACATCCGCCCGAGAGGACTAGATCGACCGTGAGCCACCACACCCGGACGGGCACAGTGCCCTGGCCCGACGACGTCGCCGCGCACTACCGGTCCCGCGGCTACTGGGAGGACCGCACCCTCGGCGAGCTGCTGTGGGAGGTCGCCGACGCCCGCCCCACGCAGGACGCCGTCGTCGACGGCGACGTCCGCCTCACCTACGCGGAGCTCGTCGGCCGCGCCGACGCCGCGGCCGGACGGCTGCGCGAGCTGGGCCTGGAACCCGACGACCGGCTGCTGGTGCAGATGCCGAACGGGTGGGAGTTCATCGTGCTGACCCTCGCCTGCTTCCGGGCGGGCGTGATCCCGGTGATGGCGCTCCCCGCGCACCGGCGCCACGAGCTGACCCACCTCGCGTCCCTGTCCGAGGCCCGGGCCATGGCGGTGCCGCGCGTGCTGCGCGACTTCGACCACGAGCGCCTCGCCCACGAGCTGGCCGCTGAGCTGCCCGACCTGGAGCACGTCCTCGCGCTCGGCGAGCCCGGCGCGCTGGACCCGCGGTCGGTGCCCCTGGCCGGGCTGCTCGCGCCGGGGGAGGACCGCGCCGCCGACCGGGCGGCCGCCGATGCCATGCACCCGGACCCGGACTCCCCGGCGTGCTTCCTCATCTCGGGCGGCACCACCGGCCTGCCGAAGCTGATCACCCGGACCCACAACGACTACGTCTGCAACCTGCGGGCCACGTCGGCGACGGCCGAGCTCACGGAGCACGACGTCTACCTCGGGACCCTTCCGGCGAGCCACAACTTCCCGCTGGCCTGCCCCGGGGTGCTCGGCACCCTGCTGGTCGGGGGCCGCGTCGTGATGCTGCCCAGCCCGGCTCCGGCCCGGGCCTTCGCCACCATCGAGCGTGAGGGCGTCACCATCGCGGCCGCCGTCCCCGCCGTCGCGCAGCGCTGGATCGAGCACCAGGAGGAGACCGGCGGCACCCTGACCGGGACGCTCCGGATCCTCCAGGTCGGGGGCTCCCGGCTGCCGGACGAGTACGCGGCCCGGATCGAGCCGGTCCTCGGGGCCCGGCTCCAGCAGGTCTTCGGCATGGCCGAGGGGCTGATCAACACCACCCGGCTCGACGACCCGGCCGACGTCATCACCGGGACCCAGGGCCGCCCCGTCCACGAGGCGGACGAGGTCCGGATCCTGGACCCGCGCGGCGGCGACGTGCCCGACGGCGAGCCCGGGGCCATCTACACCCGCGGCCCCTACACCCCGCGCGGGTACTACAACGCGCCGGAGCACAACCAGCGGGCCTTCCTGCCCGGCGGCTGGTACGGCAGCGGGGACGTCGTCGTGCGCCGGCCCGACGGGAACCTCGTCGTGCACGGGCGGGACAAGGACATGGTTAACCGGGGCGGCGAGAAGATCTCCGCCGAGGAGATCGAGGGCCTGATGTATCGCCTCGGCGACGTCGAGATCGCCGCCGCCGTCTCCATGCCCGACCCGGACCTGGGCGAGCGGCTGTGCGTGTACGCCGTGGTCAAGCCGGGGCACAGGGCCCCGACGCTCGAGGACGTGCGCGAGGTGTTCGCCCGGGCGGAGGTCGCGGCCTTCAAGTACCCGGACCGCCTGGAGATCGTCGACCGGCTGCCCATGACGAAGGTCGGCAAGATCGACAAGCGGATCCTGCGCGAGGACATCGCTGACCGCCTGCAGGGGCTCTCCACGCGAGGGGAGAATGCCGGATGACGACCACACCAGCCACCCGGGCCCCAGGCGCCCTGCCCCAGCACCTGGCCGAGACCGACTCGGGCTCAGCTCACCTGAAGCCGCGCGCCCTGATCCTCGACCTGTTCGGCGACTACCTGCGCTACGCCGGCGGCGAGGCGAAGGCCGGCGACCTCGTCACCCTGCTCGGCGCGTTCGGGGTCGAGCCGGCGACGGTCCGCATGACCCTGACCCGGCTGCGCCGTGAGCGCTGGTTCACGACGCGGCGCGAGGGCCGCGAGGCGAGCTACGTGCTCAGCGCGCACATGCTCGGCGTCCTCCAGACCGGGCGGGAGCGGATCTTCGCCGAGTACGACGAGCCGTGGGACCAGCACTGGACGACCGTCGTCCAGCAGAATGCCAAGCCGGACCGGGCGACCCGCGACCAGCTCCGGCGTCAGCTGTCCTGGCTCGGTTTCGGCTCGCTGACGGCGAGCACCTGGATGACGCCGCGCGACCGCAGCGCGGACGTCCGGGACCTGGCGGCCGAGTTCTCGGACGTCCACTTCACCGTGATGCGCGCCCGGACCGGCGGCCTCGAGGCGGACCGTGACGTCGTCGAACGCTGCTGGGACCTCGACCGGATCAACCAGCTGTACGAGCGGTTCCTCGCCGACCACGCGCACCTGGCCGGCGCAACCCTGCGCGGAGCGGACGCCCTCGTGGCCAGGACGACCCTGATCGACGGCTACCGGCACTTCCCCTTCGTCGACCCCTGGCTGCCGAAGGACCTGCGCCCCGCCGGCTGGCTGGGCGCCGAGGCGAACCACCTGTTCCGCACCGCCCACCGCGAGCTAGGCCCAGCGGCGACCGCATACGTCAGCGAGGTCATCGGCGGCCCGATCGACAGCCCGCAGCAGTAGCGATCACCCGGGACGTCAGCGCAGGACGCTCATCAGGTCGGTCGGGGCGAGGGTCTCGGCGGGGGCGAAGTCGGCGCTGCCCATGTAGTCGAGCAGGCTCTTCCGGAACTGGCGGGCGGCCGCGCGGTCGCCCGAGGGGTCGAGGTTCAGCGAGCTCACCACGATCCTGCCGCGCCCGACCTTCGCCTCGAACAGCACGCCGAGCCGCCGCGCCTCGAACCAGGTGTCGATCGGCTGGGCGAGGGGGCGCAGCCCGGGCGGGAGCCCGTCGAGCAGCATCGCCTTGGCGCCGTGCAGCAGCTCCCACCACTGCCAGTCGGTGGAGCCCTCGGTGGGGAAGTGACGGAAGACCGGGTGCGCCGGGTCGTGCAGGACGCCGAGCGTGTGCGGCGCCTGGCCCGAGGTCCAGGCGGTGTTCCAGAACGCCGGCGTGAAGCCCAGTGCGACGTCGTTCCCGATGCGCTCCGGGCCGAGCTCGAGCAGGACGGTCGCGCCGTCCCCGGCCCGGTCGAGCGCGTCGTCGATCTCGGCGGTGACCAATATTCCGTCCGGGGGCGCCACCTCCTCGGCGGCCGGGTACACCCACAGGTCCCAGTCGTTCTCGGAGGAGACGCCGGCGGCGTCCCCCACCGAGACGGCCAGGGTCACCTGCGCGGGCTCCGGGACGAGGCCCGCCGGGACGACCACCGGGCCGAAGCGGGCACCGTTGCCGATCGGGATGTGTGCGCCCCGGGCGACGTCGCCGCTGGCGAGCTCCTTGCCGCCGCGGTCGCGGAGGTGCCAGCGCACGTCGGCCACCAGCGGCGTCGGGCCGAAGTGGGCGACCTGCACCTCGAACCGGATCTCCTGGTCCGCGGTCCAGACCCGCCGCGGCAGCCGCGCCAGCGGAACGGTCGGCCCGCAGAACCGGGCGAACTCCTCGGGCGTGCAGTAGCCCTTCGACTCCCAGAAGGGGTTGAGGACGCCGACCAGCGCCGTCCCCTGCCCGGGGAAGTCGGTCAGGCCGAGGAGGTGGAAGCCGCCGAATCCCTCGGTGCGCAGCGCTGCCTCGATGTCCTCCTTGTAGCAGAGCACCTGGAGCCGCCCCGAGGCGTGGAGGAACGCCTCCGCCTGGTCGGCCATGCCGGCCTCGCGCAGGAAGTCGGCGAAGATGCCGAAGTTCCGGGGCTCCATGAGCCCCGTGTACCGCGCCGTCTCCGCGAAGTCGGGGTACGCGCACCACTGGCCGATCTCGTGGCTGATGATCGGGCGCGGGCGCGAGATAACCCACTCCCGGTAGTCCGACTCGGTCTCCGGCGGGCGGCCGTTCAGCCGGGACCCCAGGCCCTCGCCCCACCGGTGCGCGCGGGGGTCCGGGATGTTGTCGAAGTCGTTCTCGACGATGGCGGGCCAGCCGGCGCCGCTGGTGTACAGGCGCCGGGGGTCGTACGTCCGCCACGTGGTGACCCAGGAGGCGAGGAGCTCGGCGTCCCGCCCGCCGGGCTCGTTGCCGTGCGCCATCATGATGAACGACGGGTGGTTGCCGTAGCCGTCGAGGATGCGCCGGGTCTCCTCGAACAGGAAGTCGTCGACCGGGCGCCCCTCGCCGAGGCCGGCGCCCTGGTTGGCCCAGATGGGGCCCTCCACCTGCAGGTAGAGGCCGGCCTCGTCGGCGGCCACGAACGCCGCCTCCGGCGGGCACCAGGAGTGGAACCGCAGGAGGTTCAGCCCGTGCGCCTGGCAGACGGCGATGATGCGGCGCCAGGAGCCGACGTCGGTGGGCGGGTAGCCCGTCAGCGGGAAGACGCAGCACTCGAGGGTGCCCCGGATGAAGGTGCGGCGGCCGTTGATCGTCACCTGGGTGTCCTCGACCTCGACCTCGCGCAGGCCGAAGACGGTGCGGGCCACGTCCTTGTGCTCGACGCCGCGCACGTCGGTGACCAGCTCGACCGTGAGCTCGTACAGGGCGGGCCGGAACTCGTCCCAGGTCAGAGCGTCGTCGCCCAGCGGCAGCTCGACGTCGACGTGCGTCCCGCCGGAGGTGAGGCCGCGCTCCCCGAGGTCGCGGCTGTGCTCGGCCTCGAAGCCGGCGCTGACCGGTCCGGCCCCGCGCTCGCCAGGAACCTCGCCAGGAACCTCGCCCGGAGCTTCGCCCGGAACGTTGAAGCGCCGCGCCGAGACCCGGACGCTACCCGTGCCCGCGCCGCCGCTGCCGGCGGCGATGTCCACCTTGACCAGCGCGGACCTGGCCGCGACGTCCGGCACGACGCGGACCCGGCGGATGGTCACGTCCGGCTGGGCGGTGAGGGTGAGTGCGCCGACGATCCCGTTCCAGTTGCCCTGGGTGTGGTCGGAGACGCTGTGCGCGTTCGGTCCGACGTCGACCACCGCCCGGTTGTCGACGCGGATCGTGAGCAGGTGCAGGCCGGGGGAGAGGCGGCCGAGGCCGAACCGGTGGGCGGTGGTGAGGCTCCGCTCGGTGCCCACCTGCCGCTCGTCCAGCCAGACCGTCGACTCCCAGTGGACCCGCTCCAGCGACAGCACGACGTCGCGCTGCTCCCAGCCCGCCGGGATCTCCACCTCGCGCTGGAACCACGCGGCGCCGCGGTAGTAGACCCGAGGCTGGAGCCAGAAGGGGACCGAGATGTCGCCCGGCTCGCGGTACGGCGCATACCGCTCCTCGGTGAAATAGGACCGGTCGACGATGCTGCCGGTCCAGGGGGTGTCGATGGCGACGGGATCGCCGAGACCCTGGTGCTGGATCGAGCCCGGCAGGCTGACCGCCACGGGCTCTCCGGGCAGGCCGTGGCGGAACCACTGCTCGAGCTCGCCCACGGCGTTCGGGTCGAGGACGCAGCGCCACTGGCCGGACAGGTCGAGGGACGGGTGCGCGACGGTGAGCATGGCTCGACCCTAGGTCGGCTCCGGCGGCCGTTGAAGAGACGATCCTCTGCACCTGGCTGGACGATTCTCTGTTCCGTCGGCTCTGCGGTGCTTGACGTCATGTGGGCGCGCGCCTAGCGTACATCTACAAGCGAGAACGGTGTCCACATATGTAGTCGACGATGACTCCCTGGAGGAACCTGCCATGTATTCCCGGACGCAGGCGCGGACTTCGCGCGGGGTCGCCGTCGGCGCGGTCGTGGTGAGCCTGTCGCTCACGCTCTCGGCCTGCGCGGTAGCCAACTCCGACAGTGCCGGCACCACGGCGGGCGGCGACGTCGTGCGCATCGTCCTGCCCCAGGAACCGCCGACCCTCGAGCCCTGCGACGCCAACCTGACGTCGACCGGCGTCGTCGTGCGGTCCAACATCACCGAGCCGCTCGTCGAGCGCGATCCCACCTCCGGGGAGCTCGAGCCGCTGCTCGCCACCGAGTGGCAGCAGACCGAGCCGGACACCTGGACCTTCACCCTGCGCGAAGGGGTGACCTTCTCCGACGGGACGCCGTTCGACGCCGAGGCCGCCGCGCACTCGATCGACCGCGCGGTCAACGGCACGTTCGGGTGCAACGTCGAGGGCTACGTCTTCGGGGACACCGAGCTGGAGGTCGACGCGGCGGACGCGACGCACCTGACGGTCACGACGCCCGAGCCCGACCCGATCCTGCCGCTGCGGCTCTCCTTCATCGAGATAGTCCCCGCGTCGACGTCGGACACGGAGAAGGTGCGCGAGCCGGTGGGGACCGGCCCGTACAAGATCGAGGACTGGCAGGCCGGCACCAAGCTGACGCTCGCGGCCAACGAGTCGTACTGGGGCGAGGCCCCCGCCTTCCCCACGGCGGAGTACCAGTGGCGCGAGGAGGGCACGGTCCGCGCGGCGATGATCACGGGCGGCGAGGCCGACGTCGCGACCGGGCTGGCGCCGGAGGACGGGCTCGGCGACGCGGGCGTCGACTATCCCAACAACGAGACGACGGCGGTCCGCGCCACCGGCACCTACGCGCCGCTCGACGACATCCGCGTGCGGCACGCGATCAACTACGCGATCGACCGCGGCAGCATCGTCGACTCGCTCTTCGAGGGATACGCCGAGGTCGCCTCGCAGCTCGTGCCCGACGGCGTCGTCGGCCACAACCCGGACCTCGAGCCCTGGCCGTACGACCCGGAGAAGGCGAAGGCGCTCATCGCGGAGGCGGAGGCGGACGGCGTCCCCACCGACACCGAGATCCGGCTGATCAGCCGCACCGGGCTGTTCCCCAAGGTCGAGGAGACCGTCGAGGTGGTGCAGAAGGCGCTGGAGGACGTCGGGCTGAACGTGTCCATCGAGATGATGGACACCGCCGCGTCCGTCCAGTACCAGTCGCGGCCGTTCCCCGAGGACACCGGCCCCTACCTGATGCTCGTGCAGCACGGCAACCAGGCCGGCGACGCGGCGTTCACGGTCGACCAGTACATGCTCAGCGACGGGGCGCAGTCGACGTTCGGCACCGACGAGCTCGACGCGCAGATCAAGGCGGCCGGCAAGGAGCAGGACGAGGGCCGCCAGCAGGCCTACGCCGACGTCTTCGCCGACGAGCCCGAGGCGATCGGGCAGTTCGCCTACATCGCGCACATGACCGGGATCATCGGGCTGTCCGACCAGGTCAGCTACACGCCGAACTCGGCCACCGGGGACGAGATGCGGCTGGCGGAGATGACTCCCGCCGGATGATCCCGTTCACCTCGATCACCGCAGGAGGCCGCCGATGCTGACGTTTCTCCGGAGGCGGGCCGTCACGTCGCTCCTGCCGCTCGTCGCGGTGCTGCTCGGCGTCTTCCTGCTGGCCCGCATGACCGGCGACCCCGCCGTCCTGTACCTGCCGGAGAACGCCACCGAGGCGCAGAAGGAGACGTTCCGCACCGCCAACGGCCTGGACCTGCCGATCTGGCAGCAGCTCCTGGACTACCTCGGCGGCGTGCTGCGGCTCGACTTCGGCACCTCGCTGCGGACGGGGGAGCCGGCGGCGGAGATGGCGCTGCGTGCCTTCCCGGCGACGCTGCAGCTCGCGCTCACCACGATGGTGCTGGCCGTCGTGATCAGCATCGTCATCGGCAGCTACGCGGCCTACCGGCCCAACTCCCTCGCGGACCGGCTCGCGTCGTTCATGTCGATGACGGCGGCCAGCGTCCCGGACTTCTGGCTCGCGATCACAGGGGTGTGGATCTTCGCGGTCCTGCTCGGCGTCCTGCCGACCTCCGGCGTGGACGACGGCATGCTCTCGTGGGTCCTGCCGATCGCCACCCTGTTGTTCCGGCCCGCCGGGGTGCTGACCCAGGTGGTCCGCGGCGCCATGGTCTCGGCGCTGTCCGCCCCCTACGTGCGGCTCGCACGGAGCAAGGGCGCCGACAGCCGCCGGGTCGTCACCGACCACGCCCTGCGCAACGCCGCGGCGCCCGCCCTGACCGTCGCCGGCGACCTCGCCGTCGGCCTCGTCAACGGCGCGGTGGTGGTCGAGTCCATCTTCGGCTGGCCGGGCATCGGCAAGCTGATGATCGACTCGATCCTCCAGCGCGACTTCGCGGTGCTCCAGGCCGCGGTGCTGCTCACGGCGGTGACGATCTTCGCGCTCAACATCGCCATCGATCTCTGCTACGCCCTGCTCGACGCGCGCGTGCGCGACAAGGCCCTGGTCTGAAGGAGGAGACGTGATGTGGCGGATGCTCTGGCGGGACAAGCCGGCGACCGTGGCGGCGCTGGTGCTGGCCCTGCTCGTCCTCGTCGCGGTCCTCGGGCCGATGCTGATCGGCGACGAGGCGAACGCCCAGGACCTGACCCGGGCCGGCCGGGCGCCGCTCGAGGAGGACGGCTGGCTGTACGTCCTGGGCACCGACGAGCTCGGCCGGAGCGTGCTCGCCCGCCTCGTCGTGGCGGCGCGCACCACGCTCTTGGTCGCCGTGCCCGCGGTGCTCATCTCGCTCGTGGTGGGCTCGCTGATCGGCATGTGGGCCGGCTACCACCGAGGCTGGCGCGAGACGGTGGCCATGCGGGTCGCCGACGTGATCCTCAGCTTCCCGTCGCTGCTGATGGCGGTGGTGGTGCTCTACGTCTTCTCGCCCAGCGCGCGCAACATCGTGCTGGTCCTCGCGCTCACCCGGATCCCGATCTACCTGCGGACGGCGCGCGCGGAGTCGGCCGAGCTGGCCAGCCGCCTCTTCGTCGACGCCGCGCGCACCTTCGGCGCCACGAGCTCGGCGATCATCATGCGGCACGTCTTCCCGGTCGTGCTGCCCACGCTCCTGACGGTCGCGACTCTCGAGTTCTGCTTCGTGATGCTCGCGGAGTCCTCGCTGAGCTTCCTCGGGATCGGCATCCAGCCGCCCGACGTGAGCTGGGGGCTGATGGTCTCGCAGGGCCGGACCTACCTGCAGACCGCCTGGTGGCTGTCGTTCTTCCCCGGCCTGGCGATCGTCGTCGCCACCGTCTCCGCGACCGTGCTCGCCGCGTGGGCGCGGCTGGCCACCGACCCGGCGCAGCGCTGGCGGCTGACCCTTCCGCGCCGGCAGCGCCGCCGCGCCGTCCCCACCCCGACGGAGGTTCTCCAGTGAACGCGAGCGTCGCCCTTGACGTCGCCGGTCTCGACGTCGACATCCACGCGCCCCACGGCGTGCTCCGCGCCGTAGACTCCGTCAGCTTCCAGGCCCACCGCGGCCGGACCGTCGCGCTGCTCGGCGAGTCCGGCTGCGGCAAGTCGATGACCGCCACCGCGATCGCCGGCGTCCTCGACCCGGTCGCCGAGGTCGCCGGCGGCTCGATCAGACTGTCCGACGGCGCCGGCCGGGTCACCGACCTGACGTCGGCGTCCGCGAAGGAACGCCGCGGGCTCGCAGGCAAGGAGCTCGCGATCGTGTTCCAGGACGCCCTCACGGCGCTCAACCCGGTCTATCCGGTGGGCACCCAGCTCGCCGAGCCGTTCCGCATCCATCGCGGCCTGTCCAGGCGGGAGGCGCGCCGCGAGGCGGTCGAGCTCATGCGCCGGGTCGGGATCCCCGAGCCCGAGACCCGCGTGGACGCCTACCCGCACCAGTTCTCCGGCGGCATGCGCCAGCGCCTGCTCATCGCGATTGCGGTCGCCCTCTCGCCGTCCGTGCTGCTCGCGGACGAGCCCACCACCGCGCTCGACGTGACGGTGCAGGCGCAGATCATGAGCCTGCTCAAGGAGCTGCGCGAGGAGCGGGACATGGCGGTGGTCCTGATCACGCACGACCTGGCCCTCGTGTTCGAGCAGGCCGACAGTGTCGTCGTGATGTACGCGGGGAACGTCGTCGAGGAGGGCCTGGTCGAGGAGGTCTTCGGCCATCCCGGCCACCCGTACACCAGGGGGCTGCTCGACTCCGTCCCCGTCAGCGCCGAGCGGGGCGCGTCGCTCAGCTCGATCGGCGGGTCGCCGCCGGAGCTGTCCGCGATCCCGCCGGGGTGCGTCTACCAGGACCGTTGCCCGCTCGTGCGGGGCCTGTGCCGGGAGCAGCGGCCGACGGCGCGCGAGGTGTCCCCGGGCCACCGGTCCGCCTGCCACTTCTCTGACGAGGTCAGCTCTGAGGTGGTCAGCTCTGAGGAGGCCGGCTCCGAAGTGGTCAGCTCTGCAGAGGCCAACCGATCCGTGGAGGTCGACCGATGAGCGACGCGCCCCTGCTCGAGGTCCGCGGCCTGACCAAGGTCTATCCCGTGCGGCACGGCGGCCGGCGCAAGGAGCTGCGCGCGCTGGACGGGATCGACCTCGACCTGCGCCGCGGCGAGACGCTGGGCCTGGTGGGGGAGTCGGGCTGCGGCAAGTCCACCCTTGCCCGCACCCTGATGATGCTGGAGCGGGCGGACGCCGGCCAGATCCGGTTCGACGGCGTCGACCCGCTGTCGCTGCGCGGCACTGACCTGCTCGCCTTCCGCCGCCGGGTGCAGATGGTGTTCCAGGACCCGTTCGCGTCCCTGAACGCGCGGATGACCGCGGGCGAGATCGTCAGCGAGCCGTGGCGGACCCACCGCACCCTGTACCGGACCTCCCGCGACCGGGCGGCCCGGGTCGCCGAGCTGCTGGAGCTGGTGGGGCTCCGGCCGGGCGACGCCGGCAAGTACCCGCAGGAGTTCTCCGGCGGGCAGCGGCAGCGGCTCGGCATCGCCCGGGCGCTGGCCCTCGATCCCGACGTGATCATCTGCGACGAGCCGGTCTCGGCGCTCGACCTGTCCGTCCAGGCGCAGGTGCTCAACCTCCTGAACGACCTCCAGCAGCAGCTCGGCGTGGCCTACCTGTTCATCTCGCACGACCTGTCCGTGGTGCGGCACGTCGCCGACCGGGTGGTCGTCATGTACCTGGGCAGGATCGTCGAGGAGGGCGGCACGGAGCCGACGTTCGAGCGTCCGCTGCACCCGTACACCGGCGCGCTCCTGTCGGCCGCCCCGTCGCTGGACCACACGCGCCGCCGCGAGCGGATCATCCTGTCGGGCGAGATCCCGTCGCCCCTGAACCCGCCGTCGGGCTGCCGGTTCCGTACCCGCTGCTGGAAGGCCACCGACGAGTGCGCGACGACGGTCCCGCCGATAGCCGACGACGCCGCCGACGGCGCGCACACCGCCGAGTGCTTCCATCCGCTGCGCCACCAGCGGCGTCACCAGCGCGCGGGCGACGGGTCGAAGTCTGGCTCGGACCGTCGCATGTAGCCGGTGTCGTCCCGGTTGCGAAGTCCGCAGCTCAGGTACTGCTCGTGGAGCTGGGCCAGGCGGTCGCGATCGAGCTCGACGCCGAGGCCTGGCGCGGTCGGCACGGTGACCGCGCCGTCGGCGAACCCGATGGCTCCGTCGACGACGTCCTCGTCCGGGGACTTCCACGGCCAGTGGGTGTCGCACGCGTAGTCGAGGTTCGGGGTGACCGCGGCCAGGTGCGTCATCGCGGCGAGACTGATGCCCAGGTGGGAGTTGGAGTGCATGGACAGGCCGATTCCCCAGACGTCGCAGATCGCCCCGAGGGTCTGGGACCGGCGCAGCCCGCCCCAGAAGTGATGGTCGGAGAGGACCACCTGCACGGCGTCCTGCGCGACGGCCGGTGGAAGATGGTCGAACGCGACGACCGCCATGTTGGTCGCCAGGGGCATGCTGACCTGCCGTGCCACGGCGGCCATCCCCTCGATGCCCGGGGTCGGGTCCTCCAGGTACTCGACGTCGCCGTCGAGCGCCTCCGCCACGCGGACGGATGTTTCCACCGTCCAGGCGGCATTCGGGTCCAGCCGTAGCGGATGGTCCGGAAACTCCGCTCGCAGCGCCTTGATCGCCGCGATCTCCTCGTCCGGGTGGAACACGCCGCCCTTCAGCTTGATCGCGGTGAAGCCGTACTCGTCCACGATGCGGTGCGCCTGGCGGACCAGGCCGTCGGGATCGAGCGCCTCGCCCCACGGGTCCTCGTCGGCCCCGAGGTGGCCGGCCCACTTGTAGAAGAGGTAGGCCGAGTAGCTGACCCGGTCGCGTACGGCGCCGCCGAGCAGGTCCGAGACCGGCACGCCGATGAGCTTGCCCTGCGCATCGAGCGCCGCGACCTCGAACGGGGAGAAGACCCGGTCCGGCGTGGCCGACCCGGTGACCATCCCGCCCATGCCGTGCCCGCCCTGGCCGTCGTCGGTCGAGAGCGACGCCACGACTTCGCGATACATGCCGTTCAGGTCGAGCACGTTGCGGCCGACCAGTGCCCGCGCGGCCCGTTCGAGCCGCTGGAGGTGCGGTAGGTCGCCGTACGACTCGCCGAGGCCGTAGATGCCGCTCTCCGTGACCAGCTCGACGATGGTGCGAAGCGCGAACGGCTCGTGGACGCCGACGGTGTTGAGGATGGGCAGGTCCTTGAAGGCGACGGGCGTGACGTGAACGGCGGTGATGCTGCCGCCATCGAGACGTGGGCGCTCCGGTGCGTGGGTCACGTCTACTATTCTGTCATGTGTCTACGTCCGTAGACAAGATCGCCTCGGTCGCGGAGCGTCAGCCCCAGGTCAGGGAGTTGCGCACGGGACCGGCCAGCCGCGCGATCCGGTCTCCCGCCTGGCGCAGGGCCGCCACGATCTCCGCGTCGCGCTCGGGGCTGAGCCGGGCCAGGGGGATCGAGGCGCTGATCGCGTCGGTCGCGGGCTCGTCGTCGTACTGCAGCGCGACCGCGAAGCACCGCAGGCCCACGGTGTTCTCCTCGTTGTCGACGGCGTAGCCGCGCTGCCGGGTCGCCTCGAGGTCCGCGTCGAGGGCGTCCCGGTCGGTGAGGGTGTGCGGGGTCAGCGGCTCCAGCGTCGGCGGGAGGTGGCTCTCGCGCTCGTCGGCGGGCAGGCCCGCGAGGATCGCCTTCCCGAGCGACGTCGAGTAGGCGGGCAGACGGCGTCCGACGCGGCTGTACGGGCGGAGGTACTGGCTCGACTCCCGCGTCGCGAGGTAGACCACGCCATTCCCGTCGACCCGGCCGAAGTGGAACGTCTCGTCGAGCTGCTCGCGCAGACCCTCGAGGATCGGCGTGACGAGCGGCAGGTACGGATCGGTGTCGAGGTAGCTGGTCCCCGCGAGCAGTGCCCGGATCCCGATGCCGTGCAGCGTCCCGGTCGCGTCGGACCGTACCCAGCCGTGCTGGGCGAGGGTCCGCAGCAGGGCGTGGAGGCTGCTCCGGGGGACCCCGAGCGCCTCGCTCAGCTCGCGCAGCCGCACGGGCCGGTTCTGGCGCGCGGCGAGGAACTCGAGGATCTCCACGGTCCTGGCGGCGGACTTCACCTCCCGCACGCCGCCCGTGGGCCGGTCGTCGTTCGGCGGCGTGGCGCCGGACCTCGCAGGGGGCATCGCTCTCTCCCGTGTCGTGGACCCGGGGGTCGGGCCCGTGGACACGATCGTAGACACTCATCCACATACACGGACATCCGTGTGTGCCGAACTGCGCGGGGCGTCAGACGGCCTGGTCCGTCGGGAGCGCCGTGTATCGCACCTCGGCGACGTCGACGGTCCCGTCGAGCGTCCGGAGCCCGACGACCCGCCCGGTGAAGCCGCCGGCCACCTCGGTGGAGAGGTAGCGCCCGTCGAAGCGGGTCAGCTCGTGCTCCTTCCCGTCGACGACGGCGCTGAGGCGGACGTCGTCCGGCCCGCCGGTCGTCGGGCCGAGCGCCTCGGCCCGCAGCGTCACGGACGATCCGGTCAGCGTGGCCGTGGTCCCGAGGGTGGCTTCGAGAGGGCCGATGCGGACGACGGCGCTGACCTGGCCCGCGTCGGCGCGGACCTCGCACCAGTGCGTGTCGTCCAGGCGCAGCAGGAGCGCGCCCGACCCGCGGCTGACACCGAGGTCGGCCTCGAACCGCCACGCCGGGTCGAGGGTGCGTGCCGTCAGGAAGCCGAAGTCGGCGCGCGGGCCGTCCCCGCGGCGGAGCCGGAGCCCTCCGCCGGGCCGGGCCTCGGCGATCTCGGACAGCCCGGCGCCGGGGGAGGCCCACCGGGGATGCAGCTCGTCGGCGTCGAACGCGTCCGTGTACGACGTGTCGGGCACCGGCCGGAGGTAGCGGCCCTCGTCGACGACGGGCCAGCCGTCGACCCAGTCGATCCCGGCGAGGAACGTCTCGCGGCCGTTGACGTGGAACATCGGCGTGGCGCCGCGCGGCCGCACGCCCAGGTAGACCACCGACCAGCTGCCGTCCGCGTTCTCGACGAGGTCGGCGTGGCCGGTGTTCTGGACGGGGTGCGTGGTGCTGCGGTGGCTCAGGACGGGGTTTGCCGGCGCTCCGGCGTAGGGGCCCTCGGGCCGGTCCGCGCGCGCGACCGACACGCTGTGGCCGCGCTCCGTGCCGCCCTCGGCGATGATCAGGTACCAGTACTCCCCGCGCCGGTACAGGTGGGGCGCCTCCGGGTGGGCGAGCCCGGTCCCGCTCCACAGGCGTCGCGGCGTCTCGAGCACCGTCCCCGCCTCGAGGTCGACGCGCGCCTGGGCGATCCCGGGCCCCTCCGGGCCGTTGGAGCAGAACGTCACGTAGCACGTGCCGTCGGCGTCCCAGGCGAGGTCGGGGTCGATGCCCTGCAGGCCCTCGAGGAACATCGGGGCGGTCCACGGCCCGCTGGGATCCTCGGCGGAGACGACGAGCTGTCCGGGGCGGCCGGCGGATACGTCCGTGGTGATCAGCCAGAACCTGCCGTCGTGATGACGCAGGGTCGGGGCGTACACGCCTCCGTAGGGGGAGGCGTGCCCGGCCAGGAACTGGTCGGGGCGGTCGAGGATGTTCCCGACGAGCGTCCAGGTGAGCAGGTCGCGGCTGTGCCACAGGGGGACGCCCGGCGCGTACTCGAACGACGAGTTCGCCAGGTAGTAGTCGTCGCCTACCCGGCAGATCGAGGGGTCGGGGTGGAAGCCCGGGACGATCGGCACGACGCTCGTGAGAGCGGTGGGCGTGACGGTGGGCTGGGCGGTGGTCGTGGTCACTTGATTCCTGTCGCTGCGATGCCCTGGATGAAGTCGCGCTGGAGCGCGACGGCACACATTAGCGGGCGGCGTGCGGACGGGATCCTGCGGGCGCTCAGCTCGAGTCGCGGACGACGAGGCGGTGCGGCAGTTCGACGACGCGGGCCTCGCCGGTGCCCTTGCCGTCGAGCCGTTCCATCAGGAGACGCGCGCAGGCCCGCCCGATCTCGCGCGCCGGGTTGTCGACGGTCGTCAGCGGGGGGCAGACCAGGGACGCCGCGTCGATGTCGTCGTAGCCGGTCACCGCGACGTCGTCCGGGACCCGCAGGCCTCGGGCCCGGGCCGTGTCCAGGACACCCATCGCAATCAGGTCGTTGGCCGCGGCGATCGCGTCGGGAGGGTCCGTGCGGTCGAGCAGGACCGCGGCGCCGCTGCGGCCGCCCTCGCGCGTGAAGTCCGCGAAGAGCACGTAGTCGTCCCGCACGGGGACGCCGGCCTCCGCCAGTGCGGCCCGGTATCCCTCCAGGCGCTGCTGGGTAGGGATCGCTGACTCCTCCCCGCCGAGGAACGCGATCCGGCGACGGCCGCGCTCGACCAGGTGCGACACCACCAAGCCGAATCCGCCGACGTCGTCGGTGTGGACGAAGTCGCCGCCCCCGGGCGGCGCCTGCCCGAGGCCGACGAACGGGACGCCCGCCCCGCGCAGCGCGGCGAGGCTGGGCTCGTCGAGCCCGAACTGCGCGACGACCATCGCGTCCACGCGGCGCGAGAGCAGCCGGTAGATGGTGGCCGCGGAGCGGTCCGGCACGTTGGAGTCGGTGACCGTCAGGATGATGTCGCGGGGTGCGAGCACGTCCTGCATCCCGTCCGCGACCAGCGGGTAGAACGGGTTGGCGAGGTTGGGCACGACCAGGGCGATCATGCCGGTCCGTCCGCCGCGCATCTGCGACGCGCCCGGGTGGGGGAGATAGCCCAGGCGCGCGATGACCTCCTCGACGCGTGCCCGGGTCGCCGCCCCCACGGGTCGTTTGCCCGTGACCACCTGTGAGACTGTCGACACGCTCACGCCGGCGGCCTTGGCCACGTCACGGATCCCGACCATCGGATGCCCCCCGTCGGCCCTGCTGCGCGCTTCGCTGTGCGCAAAGGATCTCTGACATCGTCCTCCTGAATCCTGCGGCGCGGCAAGGCGCAGACGCCAGGATCTCGCGAAGGCGGCCCGGCCGGCAGCGGTGCACTCCGGCAGCCTGACCGCTCCAGCACCCACGTCGTGATGGCGCCATATTGAATTGACCCGTCGCGGACCGCCCTGCTTCGCTGGGCCATCCGCCGCCCACGAGGAGCCTCCTTGACGACCCTGCGCAGCATCAGTGCTGATGAGAAAGACCTGTTCAGCGAGGGCGAGACCGCCGAGAAGGCGGCCAGCTTGCGGGCATACGTGGATGCTCAGCTCGAAGCCGGCAGCATCCGGCCCGAGTGGTGCTTCGTCGCCGAGCGTGACGGCGCGCAACTCGGCAGGGCCGCGCTCTACGCGCTGCCGGGCGCGGACGTTCCGGCGTCGATCGCGCTGCTCGAGACGTCCTGGGAGGACGCGGACGCTGGACCGGAAGTGCTCCGGCTGGTTGCCGCCAGAGCCCGTGACCTGGGCGCCGCCGCGCTGGAATACGCGCTGGACACGCCACCGAGCGCACCGCGGTTCCAGTTCCACCCGGCCGAGCAGGAGGCGGCACTGCGCGCCGCCGGTTTCCGGCTCCTCCGGGACGGGATGCGCTGGCGGTGGACCACCGATGCACCGGTACCCCCGCAGGACGACCGGCTCACCTTCCGGCCACTTCCGGAGATCGGCCGCGAGACCTTCGTCGACGTGCTCGGACGCACGATGGAGGGCACCGCCGACGCCGACCTCGCCGACGGCGTCGCCGCGCACGGCCTGCACGGCGCCGGCGAATGGATCTTCGACCTGATGGCGAAGTTCGACCACCGGGACGAGTGGTACGAGATCGGCTTCGCCCCCGACGGCAGCCCCGCCGCGGTCAGCATGCCGGCACGCAATCCCAGCGAAGCCGTCATCGGGCACGTCGGCGTGGTCCCCGAGCACCGCCGCCGGGGATACGCCACGGCCGTGGTCGCCCGCGGCGTCGCCGTCCTCGCCGCGGCCGGCGCCACCTCCGTCGTCGGCGACTGCGATGCCGCCAACACCGGCATCGCCCGCGCCTTTGCCGCCAACGGCTTCGACAACTTCGTCAACCGCCGCGAGTTCGGCCGCTCCCTCGGATAGCTGGTCGGCAGCTCAGGCAGGGACCTCGGCCGTCCGGTCCCAGTCGCGGGGCGTGAGGTCGGGACGGCGGTGCTCGTAGTCGTTCGAGAGCAGCGGGGACGAGATGATCATGTCGGCGGTGGCGACGTTGCAGGCCATGGGGACGTTCCAGACGGCGCCGATGCGCAGCAGCGCCTTGACGTCCGGGTCGTGCGGCTGGGCCTCGAGCGGGTCCCAGAAGAAGATCAGCATGTCGAGGCTGCCCTCGGCGATCCGGGCGCCGATCTGCTGGTCTCCGCCGACCGGCCCGGACAGGAAGCGGTGGACCGGCAGGCCGAGCTCGAACTCGAGCATCGTGCCGGTGGTGCCGGTCGCGTAGAGCTGGTGCTCGGCCAGCGTGCCGCGGTTGTAGTCGGCCCAGCGCAGCAGCTCGACCTTCATGTTGTCGTGGGCGACCAGGGCGATGTGGCGCTGCTTGATCGTCGGGTTCATGGGAACCTCCGTTGACGGTGGGGCGGGGGATCGTCACCCGCCCCGTCGCAAGCGTCGTACCTGAAGTATCAGGGCAAGCGAGCCGCTTGTCACCGCCTGCGCGCCCGGGTGACCGCACCCCGAAGCAGCAGCCCGATGGAGCCGACCGCTATGGCGCAGATGAACGCGGTAGCGACCCCGAGAACCGCCCACGCCCACACCTGCCACGCGTCGACGTCGGTCCGCCCGAGCCACCGGACCAGATAGTTCGACGTCGACGCCACCGGGAAGGTGAAGACCCAGTACTGCATCCCGAACGGGATCCGCCGGTACCTGCCGATGAGGGCAACCTGGACGAAGAGCATGATGAAGAGCACGCCGGTCAGGAGGCTCTGCGGAGTGTTCAGCGGCCCGGATCCCGGATGAGCGACGAGCCACGCGATCGAGCCCGTGGCCGCTGCCGCCAGGAACGCGGTCAGCGTAGGTGTCATCGAGTCCGGCATCTGACCACCCCCGATATGGCGATACATCACCCCGGTCCCGAGAGTCAGCCAGAAGAAGAGGCCGGCGCCGAAGGCGTACAGGGCCAGCTCGTGCAGACCCACCGCGGTGAGACCGATGCTGCCGATGAAAGGGCCGGCGACGACGGGGAGGAAGTACCCGCCGTGCAGCGCCTCGGCGCCGCCGAGCCCGCCGGTGATCCAGTGCGCCGCGAGCCGCGCCGCGATGACGGCGAGGAGCGCGACGAAGGCGAGGACCACCCACCGGCCGGCGTCGGGCGCGTACTCCGCGTAGTGCTGTGCCAGCAGGACCGCGACGAGGGGAATGAAGGCGATGAAAGGCCCGGATACCGGATGCTCGATGTCGCTACGGATCTTGCCGGGCCGGCGCAGGCTCTGCGCCAGGTAGACGGCGGTGAAGACGACCCAGAACCCGGCGCTCGCGGCGAAGGCCAGCTCCGCGGGCCAGCGGGGCGCGCCGAGAAGCTGCGCCGCGGCCGCCCAGGCGCCGCCGAGGCCGGCAAGCCCGAGTGCAATCCCGAAGACGTCCAGCGGGAGGGTCTGCCGCACCGGAGCCGCCACGCCCAGGGCTTCGCCCGCCGGGCTGAGGGTTGAGGTCATTCCTTCTCTCCTGGAGCCTGGCCGTCGCCGGGAAACCCGGGTCTGCCACAAGATAAACCGATCGGTTTCCTCGTGCAAGCTCGGCCTGTCGGAGAGGGCGCGCGCTCAGCTCCCGGCCACCGCCGCGGTGAAGCGCGCCGCCAGGCGCTCCAGGCAGGCCCGGAGCTCCGGCGGGCTCTCCACCGTGAAGTCGAGGTCGAGGCGGGCGAGGTAGGCCGCGAGATCGATCAGCGAGTCGCTGCCGGTCTCCCAGAGGCAGCCGCCGTCGTCCAACGGGGTCAGCAGCCCGCTGCCCGCGGGGAGCCGCTCGGAGGCTGCCTCAGCGCTCGCGGCCAGGCGGATCCGCGCCTGGTAGCGCCACGCACGCGAGCCGATGCCGCCGAGGACGTGGGTCAGCGCGTCCTCCGGCGGCTCCTTCGGCTCGAACCGGGGGCCGTTGGGCGTCACGGGTCTGACTCGGTCGGCCCGGAAGGTGCGCCAGTCCTGGCGGTCGACGTCCCAGGCCAGCAGGTACCAGCGCCGTCCGGTGTGGACGAGGCGGTGCGGCTCGGCCCGCCGCCTGGTCGCCTCGCCGTCGCGGTCGAGGTAGTCGAACCGCAGCTGCTCGTGGCGGCGCGCGGCGTCCGCGATCGTGGTCAGGGTCGCGGCGTCCACGGTCGGGCCGCCGGCCGCCGCGGTGACGGTCGCCGAACGCAGGACGTCGACGCGGTGCCGCAGCCGGGACGGCATCGTCTGCTCCAGCTTCAGCAGCGCCCGCAGCGACGTCTCCTCGATGCCCGAGACCGAGCCGGAGGCCGCCGCGACCAGGCCGAGGGCCACGGCGACCGCCTCGTCGTCGTCGAGCAGGAGGGGCGGCAGGTCGTTCCCGGCCTCCAGGCGGTAGCCGCCGGCGTGGCCGGTGGTCGAGCGGACCCGGTAGCCGAGGGTGCGCAGCCGTTCGACGTCGTTGCGGACGGTCCGGGTGGTGACGCCGAGCCGCTCGGCGAGGCCCGCGCCGGTCCAGTCGCGCCGGGTCTGCATGAGCGCCAGCAGGTGCAGCAGCCGCACCGAGGTCTCCAACATCGTTCAAGCCTCGCATGCTTTGCGGAACGTAATGTTCCGCAAGGCCTCCTACCCTGAAGAACACAGAGGAACACAGCAGAGAACCGAACAAGGAGCAGACCATGTTGCGAGGACTCACCACCGTCAGCTACTTCGCCGCCGACCTCGACGCCGCGAAGGCCTGGTACACCGAGCTGCTCGGCGTCGAGCCCTACTTCGAGGTCCCCGGCGGCTACGCCGAGTTCCGCGTCGGCGACCACCAGCACGAGCTCGGGCTGATCCAGGGCGACTACGCCCGGCACGACGTCGGAGCCGCGCCCAGCGGCGAGATCGTCTACTGGCACGTCGACGATCTCGACGCCACGATCGCGCGCATGGCGTCCATGGGCGCCACGGAGTACGAGCCCAGGATGGAGCGCGGTCCGGGCTTCGTGACGGCGTCGATGGTCGACCCGTTCGGGAACATCGTCGGCGTCATGTTCAACCGCCACTACCTCGACATGCTCGCTACGACGGAGCGGGGCGCGTGACGATGGAGGTCCTCGAGCTCGCCGACGTCGGCGCCTGGGAGGCATGGCTGGAGGCACATCACGGGGACGACGGCGAGGCCTGGCTGCGGATCGCCAAGCTGCGCTCGCCGCTCGAGGTGATCCGGATCGGCGACGCGCTCGACGGCGCCCTCTGCTTCGGCTGGATCGACGGACGGCGGCAGGGCCTCGACGGGGACTCGTTCCTGCAGCGGTACTCACCCCGGCGGCCCCGCAGCCCGTGGTCGAAGGTCAACCGTGCCAAGGCCGAGGCACTAATCGCGGCCGGGCGCATGCGCCCGGCCGGGCTCGCCCAGATCGAGGCGGCGCGCGCCGACGGTCGCTGGGACAGGGCCTACGAGCCGCAGCGCACCGCGGCGGTCCCCGCTGAGCTCGCCGCCGCGCTCACCGCACATCCTGCGGCGCAGGCCGCCTTCGACAGCCTGGGCAGGTCCGAGCAGTACGCCCTGTTCCTCCCGCTGCTCAAGGCGCCCACCCCGCGGAGCCGCGAACAGATCGTGGCGCGGGTCCTCGCCGAGCTGGGGAGCGCCTAGCGTCGTCGGGCACGGTCCCGTCAGTCGTAGCTCTCGCCGAGCGCAGTGCTCCCGGCCGCCCGAGCCACGTCCGCGGGCACGGTGCGGACCTCGAGGAGCTCCTCACGGCCGCGGTCGCCGGAGACGCCGAGGGCGAGCACCGGGCCGACGCCGGGGGCGTAGAGCTTGTACTCGAGCACGTCGGGCTCGATGGTGCTCGTGTCCTTGGTCAGCAGCGCCCGGTCGTAGTGCCCGGCGGGGACCTCGGCCTGCTCGTCGAGGCTGAGCACCGCGCCGTTGTCCTCCGCCTCGCCCTTGAGGTACTCCTGCCGGTACGCCATCCCGACGGCGGGGTCGGCCGGCAGGATGACGCCGGCCAGGGCGCCGTCCTTCCCTGCCTCGAAGGAGCCCTCCGTGGTGGCGAGCTTGCCGTCCTCGAACTCGGCGGTGTCCTCTCCGAGGTACCAGATCGTCCCGTCGGAGTCCTGGGCGTACCAGTCGAAGGTGTCCTCGACGACCGCGCCGTCCTGGGTGACGCTGTCCCGGACGACCCGTGCCGTGACGCCGTTGGCGATCGCCTTCGTGGCGCTCGTGACGGTCACGACCACACGCAGCTTCTGGCCCTCCTCGTCGGTCTCCCGGGAGACCCACTGCGTCCCCGGCACCATCGGCCAGTACTCGTTGTCGATCTCGGTGGTGAAGTCGGCGGGATCCAGGTCTGCCGGCTCACTGGATTGCGGCAGTGCGGCATCGCCCGTGACCGGCGCGGCCGGTGCGGGTGTCGGTCCAGTGCCCTGCCCGCAGCCGGAGGCGAGGCTGAGAACGCCCAGCAGGCCGGCTACTGCAAGCCCGGAGCGCAACGGTTGCCTGACGCGTGTCATCGGTCGTCGCCTTTCGTGCGTTCAGCTTCGGTCGCGACCGTATGGTCCCGACGTCGGGCGCGTCTCTTCGCGGGGTTCAGACGATGGTCCCCGCGAGCAGCGTGTCAGCCCTCGTCCTCCGCGTCCTGCTGGCCGTCGGCTTCCGTGCCGACCACGACGAAGTTCTCGTCGAGCTGGACGTCGACCTGGGCGCCGTCGTCGAGGGTGACCTCGACCTCGTACTTGCTCTCCTCGTCGTCGACCTCGGTCCCGGTCACGGTGCCGCCCCCGGTCTCAGCCAGGGCTGCCGCTTCCGCGCGGTCCAGGTCGGTGGTCGGGATGGCCTGTTCGGTCTCGGTGCGGTCCTCGGTGTCGTCAGTGCCGGACGCGGCGAACGCCACGCCGGTGACCGCGCCGGTGGCCAGCGCGACGCCGCCGATGGTGGCGGCGATCTTCCTCGGGTGTCGTTGTGTGCTCATGCTTCGACAGTAGGCCGGGCGGCCGGCCCCGAGCCGGTCTCTCATCGCCTCCTCATCCCGGGTCCGTAGCATGACAAGGGTGCGAGCGTTGCTGGTCGAGGACGAGGCGAAGCTGGCCCGGCTGGTCGCCCGCGGCCTGACGGAGCACGGTCATGTCGCCGACGTCGTCGGGTCCGGCGAGGAGGCCTTGGCCGTGGTGGCCGACGGCGCGTACGACGTCGTGCTCCTGGACGTGCGGCTGCCTGGCATGGACGGGTTCGAGACCTGCCGCCGGCTGCGGACGGCGCGGGTGTGGACCCCGGTCGTCATGCTCACCGCACGTACCGCGGTGGCCGACCGGATCGCGGGGCTGGACGCCGGCGCCGACGACTACGTGGCCAAGCCGTTCGCGTTCGACGAGCTGCTCGCCCGGATGCGCGCCGTCGCCCGCCGGGGCGAGGTTCCTCGCCCGACCGTGCTCACGGTCGGGGACCTGAGGCTGGACCCGGCGTCGCGGCGCGCCTGGCGCGCACACCAGGAGGTGACGCTCTCGGCGCGCGAGTTCGCGCTGCTGGAGGCGTTCATGCGGCGCCCGGGGCGAGCCCTGACCCGGGACGAGCTGCTGGAGCACGCCTGGGGCTGGGACAGCGACGTGGCGTCCAACGTGGTCGACGTCTACGTCCGCTACCTCCGGGAGAAGATCGACCGGCCCTACGGCCGGCACTCGATCGAGACCGTGCGCGGGACCGGGTACCGGATCACCGCGGACCGCGCCACCAGCGAGGACGGCCAGACCCAGGCTGTGGCGGACGGCGATGGCTGACCGGCTCCCGCCCTGGGCACGGCTCGCGCGACCCGCCGCCTGGCCGCTGCGTCTGCGGGTGGCCCTCGCGTTCCTCCTGGCAGCGGCGCTCGCGCTGACGCTGCTGGGCGTCTTCGTCCAGGTCCGCGTGGCCGATGCGCTGGAACAACGGACTCATGACCTGCTCGAGGCGCAGGCAGAAGGGCTCGTCGCGGTGCCTCGGGCCGAGCGTGTGGCACGCGTGGAGGCCATGACGGGCGATATCCATGCCCAGCTCCTCGACGGAGACGGACGGCCGCTGGCGTCCTCGCCGCTGGTGGCCGGCCCGCTGGTGTCGGCGGCCGACCTCGCGGCGCTGCCGCCACGCGGGTCCTGGTCCGCCGACCGGGTAGTCGTCGTCCTCGATGACGACGCGGTCGCCGCAGGCGACCAGCGGGCCGAGCGCGAGCCGGCAGTGCTGCTGGTGACCCGTGCCGACCAGCAGCTCGTCGCTGTGGCGACGTCGCGCGAGGACATCGAGGAGGCACTGGACGCCGTGCGGGTGCAGCTGGTGACCGGGGTGCCGCTGGCGCTCGTGGTCGCGGGAGCCCTGGGCTACCTCGTGGCAGGGGCCGGGCTGCGGCCCGTCGAGCGGGTCCGGGAGCGCGCTGCGCGGATCTCCGACCGCAGCTCCGGCGAACGCCTGCCCGTCCCGCCCGCCCACGACGAGCTGCGCCGTCTCGTGGTGACCCTGAACGCGATGCTCGACCGGCTCGACGACGGCCTGCACCGGCAGCGCCGCTTCGTCGCCGAGGCGAGCCACGAGCTACGCACGCCCCTGACCCTGCTGCGCACCGAGGTCGATCTCGCCCTGGCGCGCCCACGTTCGAACGAGGAGCTGTCGGCGGCGCTGCGCTCGGTCGGCCAGGAGACCACACGGCTGACGGTCCTGGCCGAGAACCTGCTCACGCTCGCCGCGGCCGACGAGGGCCGACTCGCCCTCGTCCGCGAACCCGTAGATCTGGCCGAGCTCGCTCGTCGGGTCGTCGAGCGCTTTGCGCCATCGGCGTCCGGGCCGATCTCTACGACGGGCGACGACGCCGTGGTCGTGCACGCGGACAGGGAGCGACTTGACCAGGTGCTCTCGAACCTCGTGGACAACGCCCTGCGGCACGGCGCCCCGCCGGTCGAGATCGACGTGCGCCTCGATGGTGAACGTGTGCGGCTGACCGTCACCGACCACGGCCGAGGATTCACCGTCCAGGACCCGTTCGACCGCTTCGTGAGCACCCACGGATCCGCGGGGCTCGGCCTGGCCATCGTCAAGGAGATCGTCGCGGCGCACGACGGGAACACCTACCTTGTTCGCCGGGACGGGACCACATCGGTCGTCGTCGACCTGCCCGCAGGGGCACGGTGAGGGCGATCCAGGGCGCGTCAGCGCCGCTCTCGGTCGCGCTCCCGACGGCCATCGTGAAAATCGTTCGTCACCGGCTGCGGATGTCCCTACGGTTCCGAGTGTGCCCGAGACCCCGCACAGCACACTCACCGCCGAGAGCGCGGAAGAGCTACTACGGCACGTGTTCCCGACCGCCTCGGTCACCGAAGTCATCAAGCGCACAGGCGGACAGCTGTGCACCGTCTTCGAGATCCGCTGCGCGCCGCCGACCGAGCCGGTCATCATCAAGATCTACGCCGAGCAGTGGCGCTGGAAGCAGGAGAAGGAGATCCACGTCTATCGGCTGCTGGAGCAGCATGGCGCTGGTCCGGTGCCGCGCATTCTCCACAGCCAAGGTGAAGGCAGCCCTCTCGGGCAGGCCTATACGATCATGACCAGGATCGACGGGACGCCGCTGTCCGCGGTCAGCCGTGATCTGCCCGACGCCGAGGTGCGGAACATCTACCGGCAGCTCGGCGCCTGCCTCGCTTCCCTCCACGGCATCACGCAGAGTGGGTTCGGCTATCTCACCACGCGCATCCTGGACCCGGAGCCGACCAACAGCGCGTACATGCTGCGGCAGTTCGACAAGAAGCTCGCCGAGTTCGCCGCTCTCGGCGGTGATCCCGCCCTGCATGCGGCGGTGGAGTCCCGTCTCATCGAGCAGGCCGGGCTCTTCCAGCACTGCGCGGGCGCCGTGCTCTGCCACAACGACTTCCACGAGGGCAATGTGCTGGTGGCCAAGGGGGCTAGCGGCTGGAGACTCACCGGCTTCATCGACGTCGAGAACGCCATCGCCGCCGACCCCCTCATGGACCTGGCCAAGACGCACTACTACGCCATCCACGATGACCCGGCGAAAGGCCAAGCCTTCCATGAGGGCTACGGTTCCCTTCCGTCCGATGCGCAGGATCGCATCGAGATCTATCGGCTCTACCACGCCCTGGAGCTCTGGGACTGGTTCGCCTCCATCGGCCAGACAGAACCACTCCCCGGCATCGCGGACGACATCAGACGAATGACCACAGCGTGACTACCCGTCCCGACGCAAAGGAACGACGCGGGAAACCTCGGCCAGCGCCGATTCCAGCTCCTCAGAACACACGAAACCCTCCTTCGTGTCACGGGTCTGCAAGCAACGCACAAGTTTTTTGCAACCGCGCCTACCTACCTTGTGTATCGCCGCTGAAAGCGCCTGACTACGGGGCTGCTCAGGGGCCACAGGAAAGGCAGGCTCAAGAACAACCGCCAGGTGTGGCTGACCGCCACGCAGGCACTCACGATTCGGAGTTGATCTCTCATGCACATTCGCAAGAAGGCCGCAGTGGCTGCCGCTTTGATCGGTCTCGCTCTGACCCTTGGTGCCGCCGCACCCGCTGTGGCATCAGCGGACGCCGCTGACGCACCGGGGGTGGTGACGCCGCTCGTGGCGGCTCAGGCAGCGGAGTACGAGAACGACCAAGCCGAACCGAGGGCCTACTCCTCGCACCCGAAGGACTGCGTATCCTTTGACCGCTACGGGGCATGCGTCCAGCCGTACGGCGACCTCATCTGGATCAAGGACGGCATCAAGGACGGCCATGGACCATACGTGTCCTGGACTGACATGGACGGTGACCGCGCGGGACTGTGCTTTGACCAGCAGGGCGTCGATGCTGGATGGACTGCCTGCAACAAGAACTTCCCTGAAGGACACGAGATCCGATGGCAGCTCACCTTGCGGAACTACGACGGCACCTGGGAGTCCTCCGCCTACCGGTACACGACCGTCTAGTACTACAACCGTAGATCGGGCCGCGAAACCGCAAACCGCGGCCCCGATCTACGGTTGTGGTCCCAGGAGCCGTGTCCCTAGCGGGGACGCGACCTCGCCCATAACTCTTCCGCCACACTTCCCGGTCCGAACCCGAAGTGCTCCAGCATCGCCGTGGCTTCGGGAAAGTTGGCCGCGATCGCGTCGGGTGTGTGGGCGTCGCTGCCGATGCTGACCGTCGTGCCGCCCTCCTCGGCCCACCACTGCGGAATCCACGGCCACAGTCGTCGCGTGTTCATCTCGAGGGCTCGTCCACTCTCGGCGATCGATCGCATCGCTGCTCTGAAGGCTTCCTCGAACGGGCGCGGATCGAACGGTCCAAGGGCCGCGGTCGGCCATTGCCGGATCGCGTAGTCGATGTGCGTGAAGACGTCGAACGCGTCCGACCGCTGCACCATGACGGGGACCTCCGCCAGATAGCTGTGCATGACGACCGCCGGATCGTGCTCACGAAAGAGCATGCCCGGTTCCGCGGCGCCGTCGCCGAGGTCGAGGGTGTGCAGCGAGCCGAGGACCCGGTCGATCAGGCTCAGATCGACGATCTCCCCGGCCTGAGCACCGAAGAGGTGCGGCTGTCCGAATTCCACTCCGGTGTGGATCCGGAGGTCGGGGAAGTCGTGCCGCATGCGATCGATGGCATCGAAATAGCCTTCCGCGTCGAACGGCGCGAAGTCGACGCGGCCCGCACTGCTGACGAGGTCCTGCTGGTGGGGCATCAGGTCCTCGGGCTCGGCGCGCCACGTGTCCGGGATGTCGAGGTGCTCGGTGAAGAAGAGCGCTGGCAGCCCGATCCTCACGGCCTGGGCGCAGGTGGCGCGCATACGTCCGACGGCGGGGGACCGCGGGCCGCCCGTGTCCCACGACCACTCGCTGTGCACATGACTGTCAGCCGGCAATGTCATGCGCCGATGCTCCCACCGTCCGCGGGTCGGCGAAGGCCTCTCCCAGTCGCCAGGCCCGCGGGTTCGCCGTCCGCGGCGTCAGGGCGGCGAGACTAGGGGCGGACGTGGATGACGGCGTGTGTGCCGTCGGTGCGCCATCCGGGTGCGGTGGCCTCCAGGTGCGCGAGGCGGTCCGGGTCCACGCCCACGGCGACGTCGGACTTGAGGGTGCGTAGTGCGGCCAGCGGGGCGGGGAAGTAGGACGTGAGGTCCTGGAACGAGGTGGTGGGATCCCAGTGGGCGTCGCCGACGAGGCGACGGTAGTTCAGGTCGCCCTTGATGATCACCAGGGTCGCCTCGGCCAGCTCGGAGGCGAGGTCGGTCGGCAGGTCGTGGAAGGTCAGCGGGCTGCACCAGAACGCGTGGGCCTGGACCCGGAGCTGCCCGTCGCCGATTGCCGCGGTGAGTCGGGCGGCGACACTGGCGGCGGTGTCGCCCGCTGCGTGCAGGCGGCGAAGCACCTGGAGCAGGTCGGCGGTCGTGGCGTCGGAGACGTAATAGGGGTGGGGCTTGAGGTGCAGCGTCACCGTCGCGGCGCGTCCGGTCGCCAGGAGGCGGTCGGTCAGGACGAGGTCGGCGACCAGCTCTCGGCCGGCGTTGTCCGCGACCAGGTGCACCTGGCCCGGTGAACCCGCACCCAGGAGGCGCCACAGTTCCGCCGATTCGTCCGCGACGAGCTCGTCGACCTGCTCCTTGTGCTGGGCGGACGGGTCGGACATCCGGAAGCCGAGGTCTGCCCGGTTGCCCCACAACGAGGCGGCCAGCGCCGCGGAGAGGCCGGCCTGGTCGGAGGCGGTGACGAGACGGTCAAGGTCTCCCAGATCGCGAGCAAGGTCCGGCGTATCGAGCTCCGCGTTCTTCTGCGGGGCGAACGGGTCGATCCCCGCCCAGGGTCCCGAACCGAAGTAGCCGGTGGCCTCCAGCAGGAGACGGTAGAAGTACGACTCCGCCCACAGGAACGGAACATCGATCCACCCGCGACCCAGGTACGGGGCCGCCCACTCCTGCCACGCCGCCTGGTCGTGAGCGCCGGCCGGGAGCGGCGGAACGGCGCCATCGATGGTCACCAGCAACTGGTCGAGCGACTCCTGGATCGCGGGTGGGTAGGGCACGAGCCGACGGACGGTCGCGATCAGGTCGGGGTGCCGTCGTGTCAGCACACCCCAGGCGAACGAGCCGGGCGCGTTCGACACGATCGCCTCAGCGGCCGGGAGGGGATGCTGGTCGTGGTCGATGCTCACTTGCTGGCTCCTCGCTCGTCGTCGTTCAACTTCAGCAGGTCTGTGCCGCCCGCGCTACTGACGACGGCCCTCGCCGTGCGGGCCTCTCAGGACGCACGAAGCCCAGGTCAGAAACATATCCTGACCTGGGCTTCCGCACTCCTCTGAACGGGCGGTGGGATCGAACCCACCCTCGAAGGTTGCTGTCTGTCAGGCGGTGCCGGTGATGGCGGTGCCGGTGACGACGGTGCCGTCGCGGGTCACCGTGTACTCCAGCGTCTGGCCGCTCCAGAAGTGGAACGTCAGGTAAGCCTGCTCGCCGTCCTTGAGGCTGTCCAGGTAGAGCTTGGTCAGCAGGATGGTCCCGTTCTCGTAGTCGGGCCGGAAGTCCTCCCAGAACCCCGGGAACGTGGTCCAGTCGATGGAGCCGGCCGCGGTGCCGTCGGCGTAGACCGACTCCAACATGGCCAGCCGGTCGCCGTTGAACGCGGTCGGGATCGTCAGCCCCGCGTTGGTTCCGGTGGCGTCCTCGATGACGACATCCTCGGAGCTGATGAAGTTGAGCTTCCAGGGCATGCCGTCGGAGAAGTAGATCTTGAGCTGATCGCTGGTGCCGATCTCCCGGTCGCCGAGGATGCGCTTGATGAACTTCGCCTTGATCGTCAACGTGGTGCCGTCCAGCGAGTAGTCCTTGCCGGCCCGCAGGGTGGTGGTCCCGAACTTCACCTTCTCGAACTCGAGGCCGTTGAGGTTCAACGTGACCGACCGGTCGGTGATCTTGTCCGAGGCGTCCACGAACACGTTGTCCGAAGATGCGGTGCCGGAGCGGGTCGTCCATGCTGTGGAGATGTAGTCGAACTGCTCCTGGTCGCGCCACTCGCGCTTGTAGCGGTCGTAGTGCCTTCCGTTGTCCCACCACATGGTCGTGATGCCCGAGGTGCGGGCCAGGTAGCCGAAGTGCTCGAAGAACTTCAGCGCCTCGCCGCGCTCGACCCTGTTCTCGTAGTTGTCGTGCAGGCTGTACTCACCGATGATGACCGGGATGCCCTGGGAGACGAAGGTGTCGACCTGTCGCTGGAAGTCTTCCTCCAAGAAGTCCTGGACCTCTTGGTTGTAGGACGGGTATCCGGCGAGGTTGGCGCTGAAGGGAAAGAAGCCGTAGTTGTGCGTGGTGGCCGCGAGCATCGGGTCGTCGAGCGCTTCGATCTGGGCGGCGAGGGCGTCCATGTCGCCCGGGTCGGATCCGGTGCGGATCGTCGGCAGGACCAGGAGGCGGTCGGCGTTGTTGCCGCCGGAGGCGCGCACGATTTCATGGAAGGAGCTGTTCAGCTCCGCAATGAGCTCGTGGTCCCTGTCCGTCCCAGGGCCCCAGCCCCCGAAGCCCACCTCGTTGACCGGCTCGAACATCAGCTCCTGCGGGTAGTCCTTGAAGGTGTCCGCGATCTGGGCCCAGGTGGCGGTGTACTGGGCCATGACCGCGTCGTGCTGCTCGGGCTCGGCGATGTGCTCGATCCACTGCCACGAGTCGTGGTGCGTGTTGATCATGACGTAGAGGTCCGCGTCGAGGGCGTAGTCGACGATCTGTTGCACGCGTGCCATGGTCGCGGGCTCGATCGTGTAGTCGGGCGCCGGACCGGTGCGGGTGCCCCAGCTGACGGGGATGCGGACCGAGTTGAAGCCCTCGGCCTTGATGTCCTTGAAGAAGGTGTCGTCGACGCGCGGGTTGCCCCACGCGGTCTCGTCGGCGCCGGGGCTGCAGCACATGGCGTCGAGCGTGTTGCCGAGGTTCCAGCCCGGCTGCATGGCTGCGACGATCTCCTCCGCCGCCGACGCCGACGCCGGGTCGGCGGACTCGGGTGTCGTCTGCGCACCGGCGGGGCCGGCGACGCTCGCCGACAACGCCAGCCCGGCCGCCAGGGCGACGAGCTTCTTCCACGGGGGTCTCTTCACGGTATGCCCTTCTTCGCGCACGGGTGGCGTTCGATGAGGGCGGTTGGCTCCTCGTCGAGCGCGCTTTGGGGTGATGAGCGGCATTGCTCGTCAGATCGTGGCCGGCCCAACATCCGCTTCGACGGGGCCACTCCCTCGAAGCGCTTCAACAAAATAGGGCTTCGGCGCAAACGTGCGCAACCCCCAGTTTGTGGACTGAACCAGGCGGATCGGTACCGATCCGACGGGGCCGGGGTTCGAATTTCGTCGAAGCGCTTCGAGCGCGACAGAGAGCACACGATCGCCGGTAGGAGTCCGGCGAGCCCCAGCCTTTCAGCGCACGAAGCCCAGGTCAGAGACTGGCTCTGACCTGGGCTTCCGGGCTCTGCGCTCACCCGATTCGTTGTGAGCTGTTGCCGGCGCGGGTCAGGAACACCCGCGCCGGACCTACGTCACGCCATTAGCGCTGCAGGGTAAGCAGACCCGGCCGATAGGGCAGGCGGCCGTAGTCCATACCGTCGGAGCTCGGGTCGCGCCCCTGGTAGAGGAACTGCAGGTTGCAGGGGTCGATGGTCTTGGTCTGGTCGGGGTTGGTGCGAACCAGATCGCCGTGGCTGATGTCGTTGGTCCAGGTCGCGCCGCTGTTGGCCTTGCCGGCGAACGGGTTGCTCTGAGTGTCGGCCTGCGGGGTCCAGGTGCCGTCGAGGCTGGTGGCGGTGAACGAGCGGAAGAAGCGACCGTTCGAACCCTGGGCCTCGACGATCATGAGGTACTGGTTCTGGCCCTGGACCTTGTAGACCTCCGGCGCCTCGAACAGGTTGAGCGACGTGTCGCTCATGATCTTCGTGTAGTTCGAGCCAAAGCTGCTCGGGAAGTTCCCGATGGGCATGCTCGCGCGGTAGATGCCGCCGTTGTCGTCGGCGAAGAACAGGTACATGTTCCTGTCGTCGCCGATGAGGGTCTGGTCGAGGGGGGCCCCGACGGGAAGGGTGCCTGTGAAGAGTTCCTGGTGCGGGCCCCAGCCGTTGGGGTTGGAGGGGTCGCTCGACGTGCGGTAGGAGAAGGTGTACGGCCAACCCCACTGGTAGGCGAGCACCCAGGTGTTCTTCGGGGCGAAGTAGAAAAGCGTCGGCGCAACGGCAGAGAAGCTCGTCATCTGGGTCTGGCCGGCCGACGCCATGTCGGACCAGTTCGTGAAGGGGCTGAAGGCCATCGAGCCCCAGCTGCCGCCCGGGGGGGCTACCCCGTCGTGTGTCGACCCATAGACCAGGTGCTTGCCGTTGTAGACGACGTTGGTGAAGTCCTTGAGCGCGACCGACCCGTTCCCCGGTTGCGCCAGGGGGCCGGTCGATGTCCAGCGGTACGTCGACGGAAGGGTGCAGGTGCCGCTCCCGCCGTCGACGCGGACGAGCTGCCACTGCTGGTTGCTGCCGCCCCAGTCGCTGTACTGCACGACGGCGGCGCCGTCGTTGGTCGCCGCGTTCTGGACCTCGACCGCCTTGTTGCTGTTGCGGTTGATCAGGCGCACGTAGCCGCTGTCGGAGTCGGCCAGCCGGAACTGCTGGTTGGCGCCGCCGGTATCGGTCCACTGGTGGATCGCGGCACCGTCGGCTGTCGACCAGCTGGACACATCGATGACCTTGCCCGAGTGCCGCGCCTTGATCTTGTAGTAGCCGCCGCCGGCGTCCACGAACTGGAACTGCTGATTGTTGGCGTTGGTGCGGGTCCACTGGTGGATCAGGGCTCCGTCGGCGGTGGACACGCCGCTGACGTCCATGGCCTTGCCACTGTTGCGGTTCAGCAGCACGTACCAGGCAGTCGGGTCGACCGTGGCGGCCGCGGCCGTCTCGGTGACCGCGAAGATGCCACCACCGGCTAACAACGCCGCGACGGTGGCGGCGACGAGCCGCTTCAACCAGCGAGGTCGCCGCTGCGGCGGCGCGATCGATCGAGAACTGGAAAGGGCAGACATGATCCTCCTTGATCAAGAGCCGGACGGTTCACCTGAGAGAGGGCGCACCGCGACGCATGCCCGGGCGCATCCGTTGAAAAAGTGAGCGCTCACACCGCACAGGGGGCGCACCGCTCCTATCCAAAACTCCGACGAAGCAGGCTTGCCCGGAAGGTCAGACATCGTCGGCTAGCCCAGATTGTGAGCGCTAACACGCCCGCCCGTCAAGGAGGTCCGGTCGACGGCGCGTGTGGGCGCGTTTGGCCCTGGGACCGGCTCATCGGCGCTGGGCGTGGAGGTTCCCGCAGGCGTGCAGGGTCGCCCTGCCTGCGCCAGCCAGGCGTGCTGGGCGGTGCCCAGCCGCAAGATCATTGCCGGTAGGACGGCGGCGGTGGTCGCGGAACCACCGTCGCCGTCCTGAGCGGGCCCGCGAAGACCAGGGCTACGTGTGGTGACGGCGTCCGAGGTTGGCGCCCTCGACGTCGATGTCGGGCAGGATCCTGTCGAGCCACTTCGGCAGCCACCAGGCGCTCTTGCCGAGCAGGTGCATGAGGGCCGGCATGAGCAGCATCCGGACGACGAACGCGTCCGCGAGCACACCGAACGCGAGGCCGAAGCCGAACGACCGGATCATGGCGGAGTCCGCGAACACGAAGCCGCCGAACACCGAGACCATGATGAGCCCGGCGGCGATCACCACGGACCGGCCGGCGCGGAAGCCGCGCGCGACCGCGACGCGCGCCGGGTCGCCGTGGACGTAGGCCTCGCGCATGCCCGTGGCGAGGAACAGCTGATAGTCCATGGCCAGGCCGAACAGGATGCCCACCAGGATGATCGGCAGGAAGCTGAGGATCGGGCCGATGCTGTCCAGGCCGATGAGGCTCGCGCCGAACCCTTGCTGGAACACCGCGGTGATCACCCCGTACGTCGCCAGCAGCGACAGCACGAACCCGCCGGTCGCGATGACCGGCACCAGGATCGAGCGGAACACGAGCAGGAGGATCAGCAGCGACAGGCCGACGACGACCATCAGGTACAGCGGCAGCACATCGTTCAGTCTCTCGGAGATGTCGATGTTGATCGCGGCTTGACCGGCGACGCCGAGCGTCAGGTTGCCGTCGACGGGCGGCAGGTCGCGTAGGTCGCGCACCAGCTGCTCGGTGGACTCGCTGTTGGGGCCATCGGTGGGTACCACCTGGAAGGCGGCCAGGCGGCCGTCGTCGGACACAGCGATCGGGGCGACCGCTGTGACGCCGTCGACGTCGGACAGGACGCGGGCCACCGCGAGCTGTGCCTCCCTCTCCCCGGCGTCGTTCAGGCCGTCAGGCAGATCGACCGTGATCAGCAGCGGGCCGTTGCTGCCGGCGCCGAAGGCGTCCTCGGAGATCGTGTAGGCGCGCTCTGCCTGTGAGCCGGCGGGCTGCGCGGAGCCGTCGGGCAGACCGAGTCGCATCGACTGCCCGGGGATCGCCAGCACCAGCAGGGCGGCGGCGCTCACCAGCACGGTGACCACTGCGCGGACGGTAGACATCGGCTTCACGTCCGCGACGACGGGGTCGACGAGGTCGCTGTCGGCGACCTTCGCCCGGGCCCTGCGGCTGACGACCCGCTCCCCGAGCAGCCCCAGGAGTGCGGGCGTGAGGGTGATCGCGACGAGCACCGCGATGGCCACACAGGCGGCGCCCACGGTGCCCATGAGGCCGAGGAAGGGGATGCCGGTGATGTTCAGGGCCAGCAGCGCGACGATCACGGTGCTGCCCGCGAAGACGACAGCCGTGCCGGAAGTGCCGTTCGCCAGCCCGATCGAGTCGTGCACGGTCATCCCGTGCAGAAGCTGCTTGCGGTGCCGGTTGACGATGAACAGCGAGTAGTCGATGCCGACCGCGAGGCCCAGCATGAGGCCGAGGATCGGTGTCACCGACGCCATCTCGACCACGCCCGAGAAGGACAGTGCGCCGAGCGCGCCGATGGCCACGCCGATCAGCGCGGTGACGATGGGGATGCCCCCGCCGAGCACGGTACCGAGCAGGACGAGCAGCACTGCGGCCGCGAACAGGAGCCCCGTGACCTCGCCGGGTCCCACGAGGCTCGGCACGTCCTCGGAGATGTCCGACGACGCGGCCGCCTCGACCCCGTCGATCGGCTCACCGGTGAAGTGGTCCACGACTGCCTGCTTGGACTCTTCCTGCAGCTCGAGTCGGGGCACGTCGAAGGCGACGTTCACCCGAGCGGTCGAGCCGTCCTCGGAGACGAGGTGGATGTTCTTGGCGAGGTCCAGCAGCTCGGAGCCCTCGTTGAGCTGCTTCGCCTTGTCCTGCAGCGTGGCGAGGCCATCGTCGATCTTGGCCTGGCCCTGATCGGCCTTGTCGCGGCCGGCGTCGAGCTGATCCTGCTGAGCATCGAGCTGCGCCTGCTGGGCGTCCAGCTCGTCGGTCGGGAGCCCCGCGGCCGTCGCCTGTTTGCGTGCGGCGTCGAGCTGTGCCTGACCAGCATTCAGCTGCTCCTGTCCCGCGTCGAGCCGGGCGGTGCCCTCGTCGAGCTTCCGCTGGCCGGCCCGCAGGTCGGCGCGGGCGGCGTCGAGCTGTGCCTGTCCGTCCTTGAGGTCCTGGGCCTGCGCGGCGCGCTTCTCCTCGGCCTTGAACGGGTCGTTCACGGCAGAGACGTCGGGCAGGTCGCGGGCGTCGTCGACCAGCTCGCTGATCCGCGCCCGCTGCGCGTCCGTGAATGGTGAGCCGTCCTGCGTCCGGTACACGATCGTGCCGGCGGCCCCGGCGAGGTCAGGCAGGCCGTCGGTGAGCTTGTCGACCACCTTGGAGGACGCGAGTCCGGGGATGTCGAAGCTCGTCGCGAGCGTCCCCGCCAAGGTGGCAAACGCGCCACCGGTGAGAGCGAGTACCAGCACCCAGGAGCCGATCACCACCCATGCACGCCGCGCGGCGGCCCTGCCCAGTTTGTACAGCAGCTCAGCCATCGTCGTTCTCCTTAGTTCTCGGGGGATGGTCGAAGCGTAACATAGACGCAACGTTGCGTCTCGTTAATAGGTCCCGTAGGATCGCGCTATGGCGGACCGTCGACGTGGAGCAGCCCGGAGCGAGGCCGCGCGCATCGCGGTCCTGGAGACCACTGCCGAGCTGTTCGCGGAACGCGGGTACGACCGCCTCACCATCGAGGGCATCGCCGCCGAGGCCGGCGTCGCGAAGCAGACGATCTACCGGTGGTGGAAGTCCAAGAGCGAGCTCGTGGCCGAGTGCCTGTTCGAGGGCCGACTGCTGCCCACCGATGTCGTCCCACCGAACACCGGCGACATCCGCAACGACCTGACCACCTGGCTCGACGCCCTGTTCCAGTTCACCGACGCACCGGAGAACAGCGGGCTGGTGCGGTCCCTCGTCGTCGTCGCCGCGGAGAACGAGTCCGTGGGTCGCCAGCTCGACGCTTCGCTCGGCGTGTCGACTCTGCTCACCACGCGGCTGGACGCCGCCACCGAGGCGGGGGAGCTACCCGCGGGCACGCCGCTCAAGGAAGCGGTCGACGCCCTGATCGGGGTGGCCATCGTGCACGTGCTCCAGCGCACGCCCGCCGCGCCAGGCGCCGCCAAGCGGTTGGTGGGCCTGCTGCTGCCCGAGCCTCCGGTCGGCCCAGTCGGCGGCTGACGACGGTGACCTGCCGTGGCAACCGCGGCCGGCCCGGTCGCAGCGCGCCTTCGTCGACCGTGTTTCCGCACGGCCTCCGACGCGCGAAGAGGTCGAGATGCTCGACCGGCCGGTACGCACGCCTGTGATCCGCCAGCTCCGCGTCGTGCTCTCCGGTAGGCGCCGGTGTCGATGACCAGCGGCGGCTGGTTGCGGACGTAGACGCCCTTGCCGACGCGGCTATTGAGCTCCAGTTCCGGCGCCATGTGCCGGGCCCCGACACGACCCCGCGCTGATCGGAGTTGTTTCAACGGCTGGGGGGTAGCGGCGGTGGGACCGTTTCCGACGGACGAAACGCGGGCCTGGCACAGACTCAGCCTGCTTGATCAGGACGAGGCGAGCAGCACGAGCGGCGACGGTGTGCCCAAGTCATCGGTGAGGGCGGGGATCGTGCGCTTCACGGCCTCCCGCAGCCAGCGAACTGCGGGGTCATCGTCTCGCGGGTGCCAGTAGATGGCCTCGGTCATCGCCACGTTGAGCTCAGCGGGAAGTTCGAACCGTGTGAGGCCGAGCGTCTGCGACGCCCGCGCAGCCAGCATCCGCGGGACCAGCGCGACGAAATCCGTCCCGGAGACGAGCAGCGGCAGCGACGCGAGCCCGAAGAGCCGAGCGGCGACGACGTGATCGATCCCGGCGCGGCTGAGCACGGCATCGATACCGATGTCATCGGGGCCGGTCAGGTACGCCGCGGCGTGCGGAACGTGCCGCAGCATCTCGAGACGGGGATTCGCAGCATCGAGGACGGAGTTGGCTGGATCGGCGATCAGCACGAAGTCATCGGAGAAGAGCTCCTCGCTGCGACCGGGCAGATGGAGTCCCTGCGGCCCGATGATCGCGTCGAGCTTCGCGAACGCAGTCAGGTCGCCGCTCTGGGGCGGCTGCGGCACGAAGTCGACCGAGGCCCCGGGCGCCTCCCGTGCGAACGTCTTCATCAGGGGGCCCGCGAGGATCGCAGTCATGTAGTCGGTCGCGGCGAGCACGAAGCGCCGCTGCGTCTGTGCCGGGTCGAACACCTCCTTGCGGTCTACGACCACCTGCAGCTCAGTTATCCCGCGCAACACGGCGGGCAGCAGGTCGCGGGCGAACGGGGTCAGCTCCATCGAGCGGCCCGAGCGCACCAGGAGCTCGTTGTTGTAGTGCCTGCGCAGGCGGGCGAGTGCGGCAGATGTCGCAGGCTGACTCAGGTTCAGCCGTGCGGCGGCGCGCGTCACGCTGCGCTCTTCCAGAAGCACGTGCAGAGGCCTGAGCAGGTTCAGGTCGAACGACGACATCGCGTCTCCTCACCGTGGGCGATCCAGTCAGACATCCATGCCGTGGATAGTTCTCATACGAAACCCACGATTGTATGGATGCTGCCTGGGTGTCAACCTGGTTGCGCACCCGGCTGCTCATCGCTTCGTCCGACCGGGTTGTCTCGCACTAATCACCTTTCAATGACGAAAGAGCGTGCCCCCATGAGTACAGGCATCCTTGCCGACGACAGAGCCCTCGCGCGTCAGGAACTGCGCGCCGGCTGGCCTTCCCTGGTCTTCGCGACGATCGGTGCCGGCGTAGGCCTGAGCGCCCTCAACTACATCCTCGGGCCTCTCGTGGTCCCGCTGCAGGAGGAGTTCGGCTGGGGGCGCGGTCAGATCAACCTCGCGAACCTGTGGAGCGCTCTCGGCTTGGCGATCGCTGTGCCCTTCCTCGGCCGCATCCTGGATCGCTTCGGCGTCAGGCGGGTCGCGCTGGTCTCGCTCCCGCTCTTCGCAGCTGTCCTGTTCCTGCTCGGCAGCGCGACCTCCTCGCTGATCGTGTTCCTCGTCTGCTACGGCCTTGCCGGAATCCTCGGGGCCGGCACCGCGGCTGTGACATATTCCAAGGCCGTCGTCGAGCGTTTCGACGTCAGCCGCGGACTCGCGCTCGGGATCATGGCGGGCGGTCTCGGCGCTGCGGGGCTCCTGCTGCCACCGCTCATCGGCGCTGTGACCGCATCGTCCGGATGGCGGTCGGCCTATCTCGTGATGGGGGCGCTCGGTATCCTGCCGCTGCTCTTCCTGCTCGTTGCTCGCCTGCCGAGGCAGCATCCTGGTACGTCCGCCTTGGCCGAGAACAGCTCGCCGCTGCCGGGCCTGACCGTGCCTCAGGCGTTGCGGCGCGTGGAGTTCTGGACCCTTTGCGGCGTCTTCCTGATCCTGGGATGGGCGCTGCTGACCATGGTGCCTCACTTCGTGCCCATGCTGATCGATGCTGGAGTCGATCCGGTGCAGGCCGCCCTGCTGTCGTCGTTCGTCGGGGTCGGCACGGTGATCAGCCGGCCGATCGTCGGATGGCTCTTCGACCGCGTCTATGCGACCTATGTTGCCGTTCCGCTCTTCCTCGTCGCCGCGCTGGGATGCCTGCTGCTGCTGTGGGTCGGACCGGGTGCCGCGGCGCTGACGGCCGTCCTGATCGGCATCGGATTCGGCGCGGAGATCGACCTCATGGCCTACCTGAGCTCCCGGTACTTCGGCCCGCGGAAGTTCGGCACGCTCTACAGCGTGATCTACAGCTGCTTCATCGTGGGCACCGCACTGGGACCCGTCGCGGCGGGCTTCATCTTCGACGCGACAGGGTCCTACGACATCGCCCTTGTCATCGCCGCAAGCCTCCTGGCCGTGGGTGCCGTCGTGCTGCTGCTCCTGCCCCGCTTCCCGCAGCGGTCCGCATGAGCACAGCACGCACGAGCATCGCATCGCGCCCAGTTTCCCCGGCTCCCACGCTGAGGCGACTTGCTGACGGCGTCTGGGCGTATATCCAGCCGCACGGCGGCTGGATGGTCAACAACATGGGAGTCATCGAGACCCCGATCGGCAACATCAGCATCGACACGACCTCCACCGAGCGGAGGATGCACGCCTACCTGCGCTCGATGCGGGAGGCCACCGGGAGGGACCTGCGGTACATCGTCTACACGCATTCCCATCCCGACCACAGCAACGGCGCTTCCATGGTGCCCGATGCCGACGTGATCGCTCATCGCGAGGCCGCGGCGGAGCTGCAGCGCCCCCAACCGGTACCGTCGCACGTTTTCGAGCGGTTCGTGCGGGGCGACATCCAGCCGCGCCCGCCGACCGTCGTCTTCGACGATTCCCTGACGCTGCACGCCGGGGACCACACCGTGCGGATCGTCCACCCCGGCGACACCGCACACACGAAGGGCGACGCGTACGTCTGGCTGCCCGAGTCGCGTGTCCTCTTCGCCGGGGACCTGATCTTCCATGGCGGGACGCCGTTTCTCATGTCGGGTTCGCCGCGCGGCTGGCTGGCTGCCCTGGATGGACTGAGAGCTCTCCAGCCTGCGGTCATCGTCCCGGGACATGGCGACATCGGCGGTCCTGAGCTGATCGACGAGGTGGCCGGCTACTTGCGGTTCGTGGTCGAGGCGGCTGCGTCCGCCCGCGCTCGTGGGCTCAGCCCGCTGCAGGCTGCCCAGCAGCTCGACCTCGCGCGCTTCGCGGGGCTGCTCGATCCCGAGCGCATCGTCGGCAACCTCCACCGGGCGTACGCAGAGCTGGACGGCACGCAGATCGATCCGGACACCATCTTCCAGGAGATGTACGAGTTCAACGGGAAGCGGCCCTTGGAGTGCCACGCGTGAGACCTCTGAGCGCGGCCACCTTCCGTCCCAACAGAGAGGAGACAGCATGGTTCGCATCACCCGCTGGCGGCACGAAGGGGTGGAACGCGGCGGATTCGTCCACGATGGTGCGGTCTTCGCCCTCCCCGGTCGGGATCCGGTCAACGATCTGCTCGAGGCCGGACTCTCCGCAACGCTACGCATCGCCGACAACACGCTCGGCGCCGCGGCCGGACACCACCTGGCGGACGTCGATCTGCTGCCGCCGCTCCAGCCGAGGTCCATCAGGGACTTCGTCACGTTCGAGGAGCACGTCGAGGGGATCGTCCGGCGGATGAGCGACCAAGCCGTCGTCGTCGACGAGTGGTATCAGGCGCCCACGTTCTACTTCACGAACCCCCACACAGTCCGCGCCACGGACGAGCAGATCGGCATCCCCGCCGGGTGTCAGGAGCTGGACTACGAGGCGGAGGTCGGTATCGTCATCGGGCGCATGCCGGGCAGCTCTGGCACAAATCTGGACTACGACGACGCCCAGGCGCACATCTTCGGCCTCACGGTGCTCAACGACTGGTCGGCCCGTGATCTTCAGCTCCGGGAGATGCGGGTGGGCCTCGGCCCGTGCAAGGGCAAGGATTTCGCCACCACGCTCGGTCCCTGGATCGTCACCGCCGATGAGTTCGCACCACGCTTCACGGACGACGGTTTCCTGCCCCTCGCGATGCGTGTCCGTGTCAATGGGCACGAGTACGGCTCCGACCTGCTGTCCAACATGGGCTGGCCACTGAGCGATCTGGTGCGCTACGCGTCCGCGGACTCTCGCGTAGTGCCGGGCGACGTGCTGGGGACGGGGACATGCGGTCGGGGATGCCTCGCCGAGCTGTGGGGACGCAAGGGGGACCTGACGCCACCCCCGCTCGTGCCGGGCGACGTCGTCGAGGTGGAGGTCGAGGGAATCGGCACGATCCGCAACAGCATCGGACCCCGCAGGGAGGCTCTCACGCTCGTTCCGGCGCGACACCGCGACCGAACGCGTCCCAGAGCGCAGCGATGACGCGTGAATCTCGGCCGCTCGCCCAGCATCACCGCAGGTCAGCGACCCGATCTACGGCTGTGGTACCAGGGGTCGTCATGCGCCCAGCGACGAGCCCAGGTCGAGGCGAATACGGTCGATGGTCTGCTGTAGCTCGGCCTCGATGCGTGCCATCTCCAAGGTGTCGGCGATGCGGGCCGGCAGGGCCAGTGCGATCACCAGCGGGATGGAGTCCCCCGGCGGAAACACCGGGGCGGCGATGGACGCCACGCCGGGGATCACGCCGCCGGAGGTGACGGCGGCGCCGCGGTTCTTGACCTCGGCCCGTATCCGCTCCAGGTCGGCGTCGGTCGGCAGGCGTTCCAAGTCTGTCGACAGCTGGCTTTCCAGGACTGGTCGCGTGAGGGAGTCGGGCAGGTAGGCCAGGTAGACGCGGCCGACCGAGGAGGTCAACAGCGGGAGGGTGGCGCCAACGCGCACCGTGATAGGCAGGGCGTAGGACCCGTAGTCCCAGCGAACCAGAATCGGTCCGTGGTCACCCCAGACGGCGAGGTTGACGGCGTGGGAGGTTCGGTCGCGCAGACCGGGGAGATGTTCGGAGACCAGCCCGACCTCATCGAGGCGACGCAGGGACTCGACACCAATTCGGCGCATCGCTGGACCAAGGTCGTACAGCCCGGACCGGTGGGACTGCACGACCAGCCCGGTACGGACCAGGCTCACCAGGTAGCGGTGGGCCTTGCTCGCACCCATGTTGGTGGCGTGAGCGATCTGGGTCAGGCTCATGGGGCCAAGGCCACGTTCGATGGCCTCGACGATGGACATGGCCAGTTCGACGGACTGGATGCCCTGCTGCTGGCCCTTGGGCGACTCCTCGGGCGGCTGGAGCACATCGTCCGTCTGCACAGTGGGGAGTCTAGCGGGGGCTCGGCGGCGTCGACGGCGGGCTGTCGGTGGTATCCGGGGTGAGCACGAAGTCAAAGTTGCATCGCCAGACGGTGTCCTGGTCAGCTCGCTCGTAGCTGGTCACCAGGGAATGCTTGACTCCGAATACTGCGTCGGAGCCGAGGTATTCGTCACCGGCGGCGAACGTATGTGTGACCAGGCGTTCGTGGTTGGCGGCGGTGATGAGGAAGTGCATGTGCGCCGGCCGGTATGGGTGGCGGCCGAGCGCGCTCAGGAGCGCCCCAACTGGGCCGTCGTCGGGGATCGGGTAGGACGTTGGCTTGATTCCGCGAAATGCGTATGTGCCGTCAGTGCCGGTGATGAACCGGCCGCGGTTGTTCCACTGGGGTTGGATGCCAGGTTGTTGTACGTCGTAGTACCCGTCGGCGTTGTCTGACCATACGTCGACGCATGCGCCTGCGATGGGAGAGCCGCTGAGGTCAACGACGCGGCCGGTGAACTGGCAGCTTTCACCCTTGCCGTCGAGGGTGATGTTTTCGCCCATGTCGCGGATAGGTGCGCCCTTCACGTGGAACGGGCCGAAGACGGTGCTGTCGGTCGCGCCGGTGGGTCGGCGGTGGTTGATCGCGTCCACGAGCATGGACAGTCCGAGCACGTCGGAGAGCAGGATGAACTCCTGTCGCTCCTGGCTGCACAGCTGCCCGGTGCTGGTCAGGAACGTGATGGCGTACTCCCACTCGGACTCGGTGAGCGCGACGTCCTTGGCGAACGCATGCAGGTGCTCGATGAGGGAGGTCATCACTTGGGCCAGGCGCGGGTTGGCGTCGAGGTTGGTGCGTTCGACGACTGCCTCGACGGAGCGTTGCTCGGTGAAGTAGGTCATGGGGTGCCTACGGGGGAGGCGAGTGAGCCAGGTCGGTGGCCCGCCCACGCGTCTTGGAGCAAGGCGCGGATGTTCTGACGGTCCAGGGGGCGGGGGGTCCAGTACGCGGAGGTGAGGGCGAGGTCTGCGACGCGGTCCAGGTCGGCTTCGGCCACTCCCAGGTCGCTGAGCCGCTGTGGGGCACCGATGGCGGTGGTGAAGTCGTGCAGGGTCGCACCGAGCGGGGTGCCGAACAGGTCGCGTGCCGGGGCGAGCTGTGGGGCGGCTGCCTCGGCGACGAAAGCGATCGTGTGGGGCAGGAGGATCGCGTGGGTGGGGGCGTGGGGCAGGTCGAGGCTGCCGCCGAGTGTGTGGCAGAGCTTGTGGTGCACGGACATGCCGACACCACCGAGCACCGTCCCGCAAAGCCATGCCCCATACAGGGCGGCGTCGCGCGCATGCTGGTCGCTGGGGTCACGGTGCAGGGCGGGCAACGCGTCGCGGAAGGCCCGGAGCCCCTCGGTGGCCAGCACGGCGAAGACGGGGCTTCCGTCGCGGGCGTAGAGGCCTTCAAGAGCGTGCGCCATCGCGTTCAGGCCGCTGGTCACGGTCAGGGCCGCGGGCAGCGTGTCGGTCAGGGAGGGGTCGTAGATGACGACCTCGGGCAGGATTTCCAGCCCGCTGCGAGTGGTCTTCACGCCGTGTTCGGTCTCGCCGAGAACGGGGGTGACCTCTGACCCGGCGTAGGTGGTCGGGACCACGACCTGGGGTACACCGGTGCGGCTTGCGATCGCTTTGCCGAGCCCCGTGGTGGAGCCGCCGCCGAGGGCCACGACTCCGTCGGCGTTGGTCTCACGCAGTGCGGTGACAGCCTGGGCAGTCACGGCAACCGGCGTGTGCATGGTCGCGTTGGTGAACACGCCTGCGGCGAGGTCGCCCAGGGATGAGGCCAGCTCGGCGCCCTGCTCGGCCTGTTCGGGGGAGGTGAGGACCAGCGCGCGGCGCACCCCGGCCCGTTTGACCTCTTCGGGAACCTGGGCCAGCGAGCCGCGCCCGAACACGATGCGCGCCGGCCCGGTCGTGTGGGTGAACCCGTCCAGTGCGGCGCCCGTCGTAGTGCTCGTTGTGGTGTTCATCGGCCGAGCCCGAACAGGGACACGGCGTTGGTGCGACCGATCTTGGTGCGGTCCGCCTCTGAGAGGGAAGCCGCGTCGAACCAGTCGGCGGCGTGGTCGATGTTCTCAAAGGGCCAGTCGGTCGAGAACATGATCCGGTCGGCGCCGAGCTCGAGGATGGCGTCGATGAGGGATTGGGTGCGGAAGTTGCCTGAGGTGGTGATGTGGAAGTTCTCGGTGAAGTAGTCGACGAAGCGACGTTTGGCCGGGTAGGTAGGTGGCAGGTCGACCCAGGCGTTGCGGTGGTCCATGCGCCAAAGCATTGCCGGGATTCCTTCACCCATGTGGCCGATGACGATCTGCAATGAGGAATGGTCGTCGAAAAGGCCGCAGGCCATGAGTCGCAGCGCGTGCACGGCGGTCTCCTGCGCGAACGCCCACGTGGGGCCGAGCAGCCACGGGTGGTTGTCGTAGATGCGTGCGTCCTGCGCGAGGGGGTTGCGCGGGTGCAGGTAGAACGGCACGTCGAGCCGTGCGACCTCGGCCCAGAAGGGGCGGTACTGCGGCAGATCGTAGTAGAGCGGTTCCTGCCCGTTGCCGTGCTGGTCGTCTTGGGAGAACCCGTTGACGAGGGCTCCGACAAACCCGAGGTCAGTGATGCATCGTTGCAGCTCCTGGGCTGCGGCGTCGGGGTCCTGCAACGGCAGGGCCGCGAAGGCCCGGAACCGGTCGGGACGTTTGGCGCACTCCTCGGCGAGGGCGTCGTTGGCTCGTCGGGCGACCTCGATCGCGCGTTTCCGGTCCGGGATGGCCTGAACGGCGGGTGCGTTCAGGGACAGGATCATCGTCTCGATCCCGTGCTCGTCCATCAGGGTCAGGCGCCGGTCCTGGATGTCAAGGAGTCGGTCTTGCAGCTCGTCCCAGTAGGTGCCGGGCACGAAGCCCGCGGAGTCCATAAGGGTCTCGGGGATCGCCCAGTGCTCTTCGAGCGCGATCTTGCCTTGCATGATGTTCTCCTTGTCGGGTGAGGTGGTCAAGCGGGCGCGCTGAGCTGGCCGAGGAGATCCTTGGTGAGGGTGCTGAGCTCGTCTACGTCGCTGGCCAGGGCGTAGATGTAGCTGTCTGGGCGCACGATGGCGGCGACGCAGCCCGTCACGGCAAACCAGCGGCTGTAGATCCCGCCGGTGTCGGACAGGTCGGCAGGTTCGAACATGGACGCGAACCCGAAGACGACTTCGCGGCCGCCCAGGGCGCGGAAGGCGGCGCGCGTGTCGTCGGCAAGGGTGGCGATGGTGGCGGCGCCATCGACGACCAGCAGCCACCCGGTGCCAACCACGTCATCAAACAGGGCGGTGTGTTCGGCTGAGGAGACGAGCCCTTGCGGAAAGAGTTCGCCGCCGCTGACGATGAGGCCGCCGCTCAGGGCCGGGTACTCCAACTTGTCCGGTTTCTGGTTCGCTCGGCGGGCTGCGATCATCTGGGCGTCGCGGCGTTCGGCGTCCTCAACGTCCCGCATCGTCTGGACCCGACCAAGCTCGATAGCCTTCTCCGTGATGAACCGGACGTGCGGCTCCCTTTCGAGCTGGTAGGTGTCGAGCAGTTCGTCGGGGCCGCCGGCCAGGACCGTCTGAAGCTTCCAGCCGAGATTTCTGGCGTCGCGAATCCCCGAGACCATCCCTTGGGCCAGGAACGGTGGCATCTGGTGGGCTGCGTCACCGGCGAGAAGGACCCGGTCCTGCCGCCACTGCTGGGCGATGCAGGAGCGGAAAGTGTAGTTCGCAGTGCGGATCAGCTCGGCGTCGTCGCGGGTGAGGTAGTCGCCAACTCGCGCCCAGACCCGGTCCGTCTGGATGGCGTCCTCGGGGGAGGTGTCGGCCTCGAGCCGGAAGGAGAGCCGGTGGTGACGGGGGCCGATGTTGACGATGGCGATCGGTTCAGCGGGATTGCACACTTGACGGAAGGTGGGCAGGCCGGGGACGTCGTGGCTCAGTCGGAAGTCGCACACGAGCCAGTTCTCGAAGAACCCGTAGTCGTCGAGGTCGACACCGATTGCGTTGCGTACCGAACTGTTACCGCCGTCGCACCCAACCACGTATCGGGCATGGACACGGTGTTCGGTCCCGTGGCTGTCTCGCGCGGTCACCGTGACGTGGTCAGGGTGCTGGTCGATGCCCGTGACTTGGCTGCCGCGTCGTACCTGGACGGTGGGAAGGGTCTGGAGCAGGTCATCCAGCACGGTTTCGATGTGGGGTTGGTACATCATGTACTGGGCTGGCCAGCCGCACCGGCCGGGGTTGTCGAACTCGATGTCAAGCAGAACGTCGTCCTGCCCATTGACCCAGATGTAACCAGGCTGGACATTGGTGCCGGCGAGCATCTTCTCGGCAACGCCCAACTTCTGGAAAGTGCGCATGGTCTCATCGTCGAATGCTGCGGCTCGCGGCAGGTTGTAACGGCCGTCGTAGCGTTCGAGTGCGAGGACGCTGATTCCTTGCTGGCCGAGGAGGGCGGACAGGCTCATACCGGTGGGGCCGTATCCGACGACGACAACGTCGACGTCGACCGGGGTGGGCATCATGGTTCGCTCGTTCGCTTGTTCGCTGGCTGTGAAGGTCATGCGTTGGCTCGTGCGGCTTCGGGGGCGCCCGGGGCGTCGTGCTGTCCGGACACGGGTCGTCCGGCCCCGATCAGGGGGACGCACGCAGCCAGGAGGGCGCCGACGACACCAGGGATGGCGAACAGATAGAAGTTCCAGGACACACCCAGCGACGAGGACAGGATCGCGCCACCCATGGAGGGGCCGACGATTGCGCCGAAGCGTCCGACGGACAGCGCCCAGCCGATGGCGGGGCCGCGAAGGTGGTCGGGGTAGCGAGTGACGATGAAGGCGTTGGTGAGGACCTGTGAACCGATGAAGCCCAGGCCGCTGACGAACATGAGCACGAAGAGCAAGGGAAGCGGCGGCTTCAGGGTCATCAGGAGAAGGGCAGCGGCGCCGGCGAGGAATGAGGTCACGACGACGGGCTTGATGCCGAGCCGTCCAGCAAGGCGTCCCCCGGCGACCATGCCGACGGCGGCGCCAACCCACATCGCTGCGGCTTGGAGCAGGGAGGAGCCCAGGGAGTAGCCGGCCGCTTGCATGATGGTGGGCAGCCACGTACTGATGCCGAATACGAGCATCAGACCGCAGAAGGAGATGGCCCAGAAGAGCAGCGTCGGCAGCCACACACCGCTGCCGAACAGGGAGCGCAGGCCGCCGACGTCGCCGCGCTGGGTTGTGAGCTTTGTGGTAGCTGGGGTGTAGGGGCTTTCGGGAAGTACTCGGATGGCGAGCGGGAGAAGGACGATGGCGGGCAGGGCGCCGGCACCGTAGATCCACCGCCACGACGCCTCGGGCAGCAGGAAGCTTGCGAGCAGGGCGGCGAGGAGGGCGCCTCCTGCATAGCCGGCCATCATCGCGCCCACGTTGCGGGTGCGTCGCTCGGGGGCGGAGAGGTCCGCGATGTATGCGGTCAGGGTGGGCAGGACGATGCCGACGCCAAGGCCGACGACGGTACGGGCGAGGCCGAAAAGGCCGAAGGTGTGCGCGACGGCGCAGACCAGCATGCCGATCGAGAAGAGTCCGGCTCCACCGAGCAGGAGTCGTCGGCTTCCGACCTTGCGGATGAGCAGGGCGCAGAGGCTGGCCCCGACGAGCATCCCGATGGCGAGTAGGGACCCGACGTAGCCGGCGGACTGCTTCGTCACGTTCAGATCGGACTCGAGAAGGGAGGGGATGGTGACGCCGTACGAGGCGAGGTCATACCCCTCCAGGGCAGCGAACACGGCGGCGATAAGCAGGACTGGGAGCTCGCGCCGGGATCCGGCGCCATTGCCGGACAGCGTGACGGACATGGTGATTCTCCTAGCGAAGAAGGTGTGCCGTGTGGTGATGAGTGCGCTGGTGCGCTGACAGCAAGGTAGAGTTCACCTATACGAAAGTCAATGCATAATTGTGAAATTGCTTCTCGCCCGCGCCCGCTCGAGGCGCACGACAGGCCGCGGATGGTATTGACCGGCCAGTACAGCAGCGGGAAGTCGAGCCTGGTCAAGGCGCTGACCGACGGCCCGGTGAAGCCGATGATCGACGCGGACATCGCCACGGACCGCGTGACCGAGTACCCATGGGACCGCGCGGTCGTGCTCGTTGACACGCCTAGGGTGCAGCCCGGAATGCGCTCACACGACGACCTCGCGCTGGGAGCAAGTCGTCGCTACCGAGCAGTCGCAGGGTGACGTTGCTGAACAGCAGACGCCCGAGACGGTGACGCGGACGCGGACCTCGCCGGGGCCGGGGACGGGGTCAGGGAGTTCGCTGACGTGCAGGACATCGGCGGCGGGGCCCTGGTCGTCGTACCCGGATGCAAGCACGGGGGCACCTCCGTGGGCAGTCAGCTCGCGGGAGTGGCGGGCGCATGTAGATCGCTGTCGGTTCATGCGGTGCTGAATGCGGGCGGTTCCTCCCCGAGGGTCTCGCGCAGCCATGTCCGTTCGGCGCGGCTGGTGGCGCGGGCGGTGCGCAGCATGCCCCGCCGGTAGGGGTCGGCGATCTCCTCGGCACGCAGGGGCCGCTCGTTGTCGTAGAAGAAGCTCGCCGGTTCTTCCAGGAATTCCAGCCGTCTGCGCAGCACCGCGTGCTGTTCGGCCACGTCGGGCAGGTGGGAGAGGAATGCCAGGACGATGTAGAACCGGGTGAAGTCGGTGATCTCGTGGTCGGCAGGCTTGCGCAGGCGCTGAAGCATTTCGGCCCGTCCGGCCGCGGTCAGCCTGAGCACGTACCGGGCCGCCCCCGCGGCCGGGTCGGCGCGCCGCTCGATCAAGCCCGCCTTGGTCAGGCGATTGATTGCCGGATACAGGCTGCCGTCACTGACCGGCCGCGTATAGCCGGTCAGCTGTGAGACGCGGCGGCGCAGCTCGTGTCCGGGCAGCAGGGCCTCGGCCAGGAAGCCAAGTATCGCGAGTTCCAGCATCAGTCCATCCTCGCACGCGGACATCGATTCGATGTGAACATCGATTCGATGTTACGCTCGCGGGTACCCGCCCAAACGTCTCTGGAGAGGCACAGCATGATGCCGTCGCAGTCCACCGAGTCAGTGATGAACCGCTTCGTCGAGTTCATCAACACGGGCAACGAGGATCTCGCCCGCGAGGTCATTTCTCCGGACGCGGTGTTCCACGCACCCAGTCACCCGGAACCACTGCGGGGGCCCGATGGGTACATGGAAGTCCTCGGGATGATGCGCGGCGGCTTCTCGGATGTGGCGTGGACGCTGGAGGAGACGGTCACCGAAGGCGACACAGTGGCCGCGCGGTTCACCATGCGGGGAACCCACGACGGTGAATTCTTCGGGATCCCGGCGAGCGGCAACAAGATCTCGGTGCAGGCCATGAACTTCTACTACCTGGCCGACGGCCGGATCGTCGGCGAGCGGGGCCAGCCCGACCTCCTCGGGGTGATGCAGCAGATCGGTGCCCTACCGGCGTCGTGAACCTCGTAGCGCCGGGTGAGCCTTCTGTCGCGCGGGATTGCCGCTACCGGGAGGGGCCCGTACGGCGCGGTGGCAGAGGGCGAAGGCCCGCACCGGGGCGCGGGCGCCGGCGCAGGTTCACCGCAAGAGGTCGGTCGTCTTCTTGATCCGGCGTCTTCGCGCAGACAGCGCCCGTTGCGGCGAGAGCTGTACGCCTTGTCACCGCTGACGTGACCGGGCCGGGTGTGGGAGTGCTCGCCCTGCGGGCGAATACTGCAACCTCGAATACCGAAACTCCACCAGTGGCATCGGGAGACGGTCGACGTCGTATGTGGCGCGGTGATCGGCACACGATCGGCCCGGCAGGAGGTCGTCGCGGGGCTTTCGATCGGCGGAGAGCTACCGATCGTGGGAATGGCCACGCCGCTGTCGCCATCAGCCCGCCGGCCGGTGAGCATCCATGGCCGGCGCGGGTGGCACGGACTGCGCTTTCCCGCTTCATGCCGCCCGCGGCGACGTCGTCTGAGCGGGCGACGGGAATCGAACCCGCGTGATTAGTTTGGAAGACTAAGGCTCTACCATTGAGCTACGCCCGCAAGCCCGCGCTCGAAGCACGGTGCGGGCGTTACCTTAGCAAACCTCGCGGCCTGCCAGCGGTTCCGCCCGCGCGTCGCCGCCAGTCCGCGGGCCGCCTCACGAGACCCGGGTACCTTCCGGCGCAGCCTGGTCGACGTCGGTCCACACCTCCGTCATGTCGACGATGAGCCCGTCGCGCACGGTGATGAACGTCGCCACCTCGAAGTGCTGCTGCTCGCCGTCGGCCATGCCCGTCACGTGCGCACGGCCGACAGCACGCTCCCGCTCGGCCACGCAGTCCTCGAGCCGGAAGTTCTGGAAGCCCGGGTACTCCGCGTTGAGCCGCACCCACGAATCGGCGTCGAACGTCTCGCCAGTGTGGACGTAGTGGCAGGTGAACGCGGGATCGAGCAGGCTCGGCAGGTCGTCCCACCGGTGCCCGTCGATGACGTCTGCGAGCCGCTCCATGACCTCTCGTGCTGACATCGACGCAGGATGTCACACCCCGCCCACCTCCCGCCCAACCGCCCGGAACGCGTCCAGTGCCGTCCGCACGGCGAGGCGCTCCGCGTGGTCGGGGCGCAGGATCGCGATGATCCAGCGCGCCGCGGCCATGCCGTGCACGGGCCGGAGCGTGAGGCCGGCGCCCGGCGTCGTCGAGTAGCGGGGGAGGACAGCGACCCGGTCGCTCGCGGCGACCAGGGCCTCGATGAGCCGGTTGTCCCGCAGCCGCTGCGCCACCTGGACGGGTTGGCCCGCCGCCGTCTCGACGGCGATCCGCAGCCCGTCGAACGGATACCCGAGCGGCACGCCGTACCACTCGTAGGCGACCAGATCCCGGGCCGTGACCCGCGCCTTGGCGGCCAGCGGGTGGTCGGCGCGCACCGCGATGTCGAGCGGCTCGCGCAGCAGTGCCGCCGTCACCAGATGCTCGGCTCCCGCCGGCACGGGGCCGGTGAAGCTGTGGCCGATCACGATGTCGTGGTCCGCGACCATCCCCGAGTACTCCGACTCGGCGATGTCCAGGTCGGTGCACTCGAGCTCGACAGCCGTGGCGGCGAGCCGGTCCAGCACCCCGGGCAGCAGCACCGTCGCCGCGCTGGGCAGCGTCGCCACGCGCACCGTGCCCGACGCCGAGCCCATGAACTCGTCCCATCGCGCCTGCACCTGAGCGACGGTGCGGGAGAGCTCACGACCGCCGTCGGCCAGGAGACGGCCCGCCTCGGTGAGGCGCAGCCCCCGGCCGTGCGGCTCGACGAGCGGGACGCCCCGCAGCTCGCGCTGCGCGGTGCGCAGCTGCTGCGACACGGCCGACGGCGTCCGGTGAGTCGCCCGGGCCACGGCCGTGACGGACCCGCGGTCGGCGAGCTCGCGCAGCAGGTCGAGGTGGCGCGGGTCCACGCGGGAGAGGTCATGGCCACGACGATCATCCATGTAGGCAGCCTACAAGGAGGTGTAGAACATTTCGCTTGTCCTTCATCACGGCTGGGCCGAGGCTGGTGCCATGCCGATCTCGCACCGCTTGCTCGCCGTGTCCGTCGCGGTCATGTGGGGACTCAACTTCATCGCCATCCACGCCTCGCTGGGGCAGTTCCCGCCGTTCCTGCTCGCCGCGCTGCGGTTCGCGATCATCGCCGTGCCGACCATTCTGCTCGTGCCCCGGCCGCGGGTGCCGGTGCGGTGGCTGCTGGGCTACGGGATCGGGTTCGGCACCCTCCAGTTCCTGTTCCTCTACTGGGGCATGGCCGTGGGCATGCCGACGGGCCTCGCGTCGCTGGTGCTGCAGTCGTCGGCGCCGTTCACGGTGCTGCTCGGCGCGGCGGTGTTCCGTGACCGCGTGTCCGCCCGGCAGGTCGTGGGTCTCTCGGTCGCGACCCTCGGGCTCGCCGTGGTGGGCTGGTCCCAGGCGCAGGCCGCGGCGTTCGGACCGTTCCTCCTGGTCCTGGCCGGGGGCTTCGGCTGGGCGATCGGCAACGTGTCCAGCGCACGGGCCAAGGCGCCGAACCCGCTGCACCTGACCCTGTGGATGTCCGTGGTGCCGCCGGTGCCCATGCTGGCCCTGTCGCTGGTCATCGAGGGTCCCGACGCCATCGCCCGGTCGTTCGTGCCCGGACCGCACCTGGTGCCCGCGCTCCTGGGGCTCGCCTACACCGTGCTGATCGGCACGGTGGCCGGCTCCGGCGTCTGGACCTGGCTCATGGCCCGGCACCCCGCCGGCGTCGTCGCGCCGTTCTCCATGCTGGTTCCCGTGGTCGGCCTGAGCGCGTCGGCAATGCTGCTCGGCGAGGAGATCGGGGTGGGGACGGCGGTCGGCGCGGCGCTGGTCATCGTCGGAGTGCTCTGGGGCGCGCGGCGCCGGGCCGCGCGCCCCACCGGGCTACCCGCGCCGGAGCTCGCCGGCGGCGAGGCCGCCAGGCCCAAGACAGTCAGCCCCGAGCCCGCCAGCCCCGAGCCCGCCCGCCTCTGAGCCGCTCACCCCTTCACCGACCCCGACGCCAGCCCGGCAACGTAGTACCGCTGCAGCGCCACGTACAAGATCACGCACGGGATCATCGCGATCACCGACCCCGCCGCCAGCAGCCCGAAGTTCACCTGCCCGTACGCCCCCTGCTGCAGGTTCACCAACGCCACCGGCAGCGTGTACAAGCCAGAGTCGGTGAGGAACGTCAGCGCCCCGAGGAACTCCGTCCAGGACGCGAGGAACGCGTACAGCGCGGCGGTCGCCGTCCCCGGCACCACCAACGGCCGCAGCACCGACACCAGGATCCGCAGAGTCCCGGCGCCGTCCACATGGGCGGAGTCCTCGAGCTCGGCCGGCACCGCCGCGAACGTGTTGCGCATGACGAAGATGCCGAACGGCAGATTCACCGTCGTGTAGAACAGCACGAGGCCGAACAGGCTGTCCGTGAGACCCATGACGTTCATCTGCAGGTAGAGCGGCGTGAGGATCGCCTGGAACGGGATCATCAGCGTGACCAGCACCAGCCCGAACAGCACGCCGCGACCCCGGAACGGGAACTTCGCGAACCCGTACCCGGCCAGCGTGGCGAGCACCGCGGTGAGCACCGCCGTCGACACGGAGACGATCGCCGAGTTCAGGATGCCGCGCCACACCTCCGGCTGGTCGACGACCGCCCGGAAGTTGACCCAGGAGAGCTCGAAGAACCGCGAGTCCGGGGCGGCCACGATGACGTCGCCCGGCTGACCCGCCCGCACGAACGCGACCGCCAGCGGCACCAGGAACACCAGCGCGGCGAGCGTCCCGCCCACCACGTAGAGCGTGCGCTTGGCCCGGGTATCCCGCTCGGGCCCGCCGGACCCGGACCCAGGCCCGGGAGCGGGGGAGGAAGGACGACGCCGGACGGCGCCCGCACCCCGCGACGTCGAGACCTCGGTGACGGTAGCCATGTCAGCTCCTCTCCCGCAGCAGCCAGAACTGGGCCGCGGTGACCAGACCGGTGATGACGACCAGCACGAGCGACATGGCCGTGGCCGCGCCGAGCTGGAGCTGCACGAACGCCCGCCGGTAGATCGCCATGACGATGGTCGTCGTGTCCGACCCGGGTCCGCCCTGGGTCAGGATGTAGAACTGCGTGAACGCGAGGAACGACCCGATGACGGACAGGATCACGGTCATCGCGATCGTCCGGCGCAGCATCGGCACCGTGATCGACCACTCCCGCTGCCACCACGACGCGCCGTCCATCTCCGCCGACTCGTAGACCTCGCGCGGGATGCCCTGCATGCCGGACATGAGCAGCACCATCGTCAGGCCCGACGCGGCCCACACGACCATGACGCACAGCAGGCCGGTGGCCAGCGGCCCGTCGACCAGCCACGCCGTGGTGCCGTCGGTGATCCCGAGACCCTTGAGCACCACGTTGACCATGCCGCTGTTGGGCTGCGCCTCCAGCAGCAGGAGGAAGCTCAGCGTCGTCAGGCCGATGACGAACGGGACGAAGAAGATGGTGCGGAGCAGCGTCGCGCCGCGGCGGTTGGACCGCACGAGGACGGCGAGCGTGTAGCCGAGCGCCAGGATGGGCAGCGTGACGATCGCCGTGTACAGGAGCGTGTAGCCCAGCGCGTCCCAGAACGTCGGGTCGGTGAGCACCGACGCGTAGTTTTCGAGCCCGATGAAGCGGTAGGAGCCGATCAGCGGGAAGTTCGTCAGCGAGATGTAGACCGCCACGACGAGCGGCACGAACACGAAGACGACGACGAGCGCGACCGCCGGCGTGATGAGCGCCAGGCCCGTGCGGCGCGGATGGGTGAGGGTGCCGCGGCGCGGGTCGCGCACCGGCTGCGGGTCCTGGATCGTGGGGGCGCTCATGCCTGGGCCTGCCTCAGGATGCGGTCGTACGTGGACTGGGCCTCCTGCATCGCTGCATCGACCTCCCCGTCGAAGACGGCCTGGCGGAACATGCGCAGCCACGGCCCGTCCTGCTGGTTGTAGATGAGGTTGTAGGCCAGCGTCGTGGGCGCGTAGCCGGTCTCCAGCGCCTCGAGCGGCGGCACCACGAACGGGTAGCTCTCCGCGAACTCGGGCGTGACGACGTCGGACCGGACGGGGGAGTAGAAGCCCTCCGGCATCCGCGACTGCTGTTCGACGGCGACGGCGAACTTCATGAACTCCCACGCCGCCGAGGGGTTGCGCGCGCCATTGAGCAGGCAGAGGTTGTCCCCGCCGTCGAAGAACGCCCGCCCGCCGTCGGGGCCGGGCAGGAGGACGACCTGCGTGCGGTCCAGGAGGTCCTGGTCCGCGTTGGGGACGACGACGCCGTAGCCGGCCGGGAACATGCCCAGGCGTCCGGCGACGTAGTCGGCCGACCAGCGCGACGCGTCGTCGGCGAAGCTGCCGGGCGGCACGAGCTGCTCCGCCCACAGCGTCCGCTCCAGGTCGAGCGTGCGGCGCAGCGGCTCGTTGTCGACGACGTCGCCGCGCTGGCTGCCGACGTCGCCCGAGATGAGGTCGCGCCCGGTCGCCCAGACGTGGGGCTGGATGGTGAAGCCCATCGCGCCCGAGGCGTTGCCCGGGAACGACCAGCCGTAGACGCCCTCGTCGAGGCCCGTGATCGCGCGGGCGGCGTCGAGGATCCCGTCGAAGTCCGCCGTCGACTGCGCGACGTCGAGCCCCGCCCGCTCGAACAGCTCGGTGTTGCAGAACAGCACCGAGAAGTCGCCGATGAACGGCAGGCCGTACCGGCGTCCGCCCTTGGTGCTCAGCGCGAGGTGGCCCGGGCTCAGCGCGTTGCCGATGCCGAGCTCGTCGATGAGCGGCGTCAGGTCGGTGAAGGCGTCGCGATAGGCGAACAGGGTCGAGTAGATGTCGTCGATGTCGACGACGTCGGGCACCCGCCCGCCGCGGATCGCGGTGGCGAGCTTGGTGACGTACTGCCCGTTCTGGATGGGCGTGAGCGACACCCGGATCCGGTCCTGGGCCTGGTGGAACGCGTCGACGACGGCCTGCGTGCCGTTCACCGTGTCCGACCGGCACCACAGGTTGAGGGTCCCGCTCGCGTTCTCGCCGAAGCCGGCGGCCTCGACGTTCGCCGGGCGCAGCGTGCCGCCGCAGCCGGCCAGCGCGGCGGCCGCCGTCGCCGTGCCGGCCAGCGCGAGCAGCTGGCGTCTGGTGAGCTCCATTGCTCTCCTTCCTTGCCTCTCGGTGGTCGAGCTACCCCCGCCGTTGGTCGAGCTATCCCCGCCGTTGGTCGAGCTATCCCCGCCGTTGGTCGAGCTTGTCGAGACCTCGAAACCGGGTCTCGACAAGCTCGACCAGCGAGGGCAAGCTCGACCAGCGAGGGCAGGCTCGACCAGCGGGGGATGGGTCAGAGGGTGGGGACCCAGACCCGCATGGGCTGCGGGCCGCGGTTGGCCCACGCGTAGTACGGCACGGCGGTCAGGGTGACCTCGCGCGTCTCTACGGGGTCCGACGCCGGGGACGCCGTCCGGTACGGCACCTCGGCGTCCGGATCCGGCCCGGAGGCGACGGCGCCGGAAGCCCGCACGACGGTCACGCCCCCGAGCAGGTCGGGCCGGAACTCGTCGGACAGCGCGGCCGCGTCGTCGATCCGCAGGTCGTCGACGGCGGCGCCCTCCTCCTGGTCGGGCTGCTCCAGGGCGTAGACGAGCGGCCCGCGCTCGATCGCGACGCTGCCGCGCACGGCGTCGACGCGGGGGTCGGCGACGGTGAGGCGCGGCGTCATCGGCAGGTCCAGGACCACCGTGTCGCCCGCCGCGAACCGGCGCGTGCTGCGGGCGTACGTGCCGGCGGCGACGGGTGCGCCGTCGAGCGTGGCGCCGTCCGCCCAGGCGGGGACCCGCAGCGCGAGCGTCGTCTCGGCGTCGGGCGCCTCCTCGATGTGCAGGGCGATGCGGCCCTCGTCGGGGTAGCGGGTCTCCACGCGCAGGCGCAGCGTGCCGCCGTCGAGCGGGGCCGTGACCGTGCCGGGCGCGTACTGGTGGAGCTGCAGGCTGGGGCCGTCGGCGGTGGCCAGGTAGCCGGTGAGGCTGGAGACCGTGCGCATGATGTTCGGCGGGCAGCAGGCGCAGTTGAACCAGGTGCGGCGGCCGTGCGCGGGGTTGCGGTCCTCGTCGGGGTGGGCGTCGCCGCGGAGCTGCAGGGGGTTCACGTAGAAGTACTCGGTGCCGCTCAGCGAGACGCCGGCGAGGAACCCGTTCAGCAGCATGCGCTCGATCTGGTCGGCGTACCGGGCCTCGCCCGTGGCCAGGAGCATGCGCCACGCCCACTGCACGCCGCCGATTGCCGCGCAGGTCTCGGCGTAGCCGCGGTCGGTCGGCAGCTCGTACGGGTCGCCGAACGCCTCGCCCTCCCAGCGGGCACCGAGCCCGCCGGTCAGGTACTGCTTCCCGCGCTCCATGGAGCGGTACTGGGTGTCGAGCGCGGCGAGCAGCTCGGCGTCGCCGGTCTCGATGGCGACGTCGGCCGCGCCCGCCCCAAGGTAGACCGCGCGGACGGCGTGGCCCTCGACGGTGGTGGCCTCGCGGACCTTCACGCGGTCGGAGAAGTAGGTCGGCGCGTGGCCATGGGCCTCGATGATGCCGGTGCCGCGCGCCTCGACGAACCACTGTGCCAGGTCCAGGTAGGCCCGCGTGCCCGTCTCCCGGTACAGCTCGACCAGGCCCATCTCGACGACGGGGTGGCCGTCGACCTCGCGGAGCTGGCCCTCGCCGTCGCCAAAGGTGGCGACGAGATGGTCGGCGAGCCGGACGCCGACGTCGAGCAGCTCACGCCGGCCCGTCCCGCGGACCTGGGCGACCGCCGCCTGGAACAGGTGGCCGGCGCAGTACAGCTCGTGGCTCCAAGGCAGGTCGCTGTACCGGGGCACGTTCCGGAGCATGGGCACGGAGTCGAGGTAGCCGTCGTCGGCCTGCGCCGCCGCGAGCAGCGCGGTGACCCGAAGCTGGTCGTCCAGGAGCTGCTGGTCGGGCTCGCGGGCGTACTCCCAGGCGGCGGCCTCGAGCCACTTGTGGACGTCGGAGTCCGCGAAGATCGGGCCGATCGCCTCGCCGTCTGCCCGGCCCGCGGCGATCTCCAGGTTGCGGAGGTTCCCGGCTTTCTCGAGCTGCTCCAGGCCCTCGGGGATCGCGGCCGCCCGGTTGACGTCGGCCGTGCGGCGCCACAGGCCGCCGTCGACGGTGACCTGACCGACGGCGAGCGGCCGCAGCAGGACCCGGGCATTGCCGGACGGCTCGGCTGGTCCCCGCGTGGTGCCACTGGAGGTGAGGGTCGTCATCGATCTCTCCTTCGAGACGGAAACTAGGAATCCGATTTCCTAATGTACGGACGGACGCTGCGGGCGTCAAAGGTCTGGGAAGAATCGGGTGAGAACTGAGTGTTGAACTGCGTGGAGAGGTACGATGACGCTCACTCCGTCGGGCCTGTGTGGTGCGGCGGGCGGCGTCCGAGGAAATGGCGCGGGCGGAACGGGACCAGGAGGTCGGTGCGTGATGGAGCGGGGAACGGTGGTGCGGATCACCGACGTGGCGGCCCTTGCCGGGGTCGCGCCGAGCACGGTGTCCAAGGCGCTCAACGGCACCGGGTCCCTGCGCGAGAGCACCCGGGCGAAGGTCCGGGAGGCGGCGGAACGGCTCGGCTTCGTGCCCGACGCGACGGCGCGCTCCCTGTCGGCACGGCGCAGCTTCACCGTGGGGCTGCTCAGCACCGACTCCGCCGGCCGGTTCTCGCTGCCCGTGGTGCTCGGGGCCGAGAATGCGCTGGTCGGCGGCGAGCTGTCGGCGCTGCTGGCCACGGCGCGGCACGACCCGGTGCGCGAACAGCACCACGTGCGGGCGCTCGTGGCCCGGCGGGTCGACGGGATCATCGTCACCGGTCGCACCACCGAGCCGCGGGAGCCTATCCGGGTGCCTATGCCCGTGGTGTACGCGTTCGCGCCCTCCACGAATGCCGACGATGCGTCGGTGGTGCCCGACGACGCGACCGGCATGCGGCTGCTGGTCGAGCACCTGGTCGGGCTCGGCCGCCGTCGGATCGCGTATGTGGGCGGGCGCGCCGAGCAGGCGGCGTCCGTGGTGCGGCACGACACCCTGGCGGCGGAGCTCGCGGCACGCGGCCTGGAGCTGGTCGGGACGCCGCTGTACGGGGACTGGTCGGAGCAGTGGGGGCGGCGCGCTGTGGATGCGGTGCTCGGCTGGGATGTCGACGGCGGGGCTGGGGCGAGCGCGAGGGCTGGGGATGGGGCCGGCGTCGGGGGAGCGGCCGGCGTGGACGCCATCGTCTTCGCTTCGGACCAGCTCGCGCGGGGCGGCTGCGACCGGCTCCGGGAGCGCGGCCTGCGCGTGCCCGACGACGTCGCTGTGACCGGCTACGACGACTGGGAGGTCATGTCGCTGGCGAGCCGACCGCCGCTGACCACCGTCGACATGCAGCTCGAGCGGCTCGGCCAGCGCGCCGCCGAGCTCCTGATCGCGGCGATCGAGGGGCACCCGTTGCACGGCGTCGAGCGGCTGGCCCCGCGGCTGGTGGTGCGCGCGTCGACGCTGGGGGACGGGTAGCAGAGGTGACGGGTAATGCGTGTGCGGTGGCTGCTGCGGGGGACGTTACCCGCACAGGCGTGTTGCGGACAGTAGACACTGTCGACGGTCCGCAACATGTCCTCGGGAGAGGGCCTGGTCCGGACGGTCAGATCGCGTGATCACGGCCTGACCAGATGGAATGAGCCGGACGCGCCGGTGCGGATCCGTTACGATTCGTTCGACGCGCATGCGGTTGTTCGCGCGGGTCACGCGGACAGTGTCTGCGGACGACGGGCTGTGGCGCAGCTTGGTAGCGCATCTGCTTTGGGAGCAGAGGGTCGCTGGTTCGAATCCAGTCAGCCCGACCCATGCCCACCAGCACAGATACCCATCGGTGCTGGTGGGCTTCGTCGTCCCCGACGACCGAGGGAGCCTATTTGGGAGCCTATGCGGGTTCAGCATCGTGGCCGTTCTCCCTCACGACGTGCGCCGTGAGCTGCTCACCACCCGACTGGCGGCATCGCGACCCGTAGATCACCCCATACCGACGATGCCGCCAAGAGTGGAACGCCGTTCAATGGGTTGAAGGGGCGCGAGGACTGTTGATCAACGCCGCTCCGTGGCTTGCACCTCGCGCTGAGGCAAGGAGGCCTACCCATGAAGAAAATGCTAGCGGCCAGCGCACTGGCAGTAGCGGCAACGTTCCTCATCGCTCCGAGCGCATCAGCGACGATTCATCCGATCGTCGAATCAGCAGACTGTGCCAACTCGAGGGCCAATGAGGTACACCCGCTGGGCGACGTGGCCGAACCGCCGGGTCAGACCCCCGGACAGAACCACTCAGAGACCAGCACGCTGCGCGCGCTCCAGGAAGCAATCGACACGCCCGCCGCCTTCGGTCACAAGCTCAACGGTATTTGCGGACCGTAGAGAGAGGTGAGGGCCCAAGAGCTCCGGACGGCTGTCCGATGATTCTCACACCGCGATGGTTGCGGGGTGAGAATCATCGGAAACAACCGTTCGAAGTTCTCGACGGCGGGCTCTACTGGCAGGGGCCCCAGCTCCACCTCAAGGACCCCAACACGGTCGCGCTATGGCACGAGCTGAACCACCTCGTCGACATTCTCCGCACCCTTGAGGCGATGGTGCGTCGCGCCGCGCACGTCCTGGGCTGCCGCGCGCTGGACTGCTCGACGAGCGAGTTCATCGAGAACCGTGGCCACCACGGCTGGGACGAGTTCCAGGCTTACCGCGACATGGTCTACCAGCGCGCGAGATGCCGCGGGTGAAATCCCGTGGGCCACCCGCAGGTCAGCACGTTTTCGCGACGCGCACTGGTTTTCACCTGTTGCGTGTCGTTGTGGCTCGGCGCAGATTGGGTCTTGTCCTACGTGACGTTTCAGGGGGAGTAGGCGATGACGAACGACCAGGACCGCGCGCAGGGGGCTGCTCGCCTCCGACGCTGGGTCCTGCGCGCTCTCGGTGCCTCGGCCCTGACGGCCTGCGGTCTCGCGGGCGGCGTCGGCCTCGCGTCCTCTGCCTCCGCGCTCGGCGGTGTCGACGACCTGCTGGGCGACGCGACGGGCACAGTGAAGGGCGCGGTGACCCAGGTTGTGGACACCGTGGCGGAGCCGGCCGCGAAGCCCGCGCCGGAGACCAAGAGCACGATGGCGGCAGCCGCGAAGCCCGTGGCCGACGTGGCGAAGCCCGTCGCAGAAGCCGTCGAGCCCGTGGAGGAGGCCGTGAAGCCTCTGGCCGACGTGACCAAGCCCGTGGCGGAGGCCGTGAAGCCGGTCGTAGAAGCCGCACGGCCCGTGACCGACGTCGTCGGCGGGGTGGCGGCGCCGGTCGTCAAAGCCCTGGAGCCTGTCACCCGCCCGGTGCTGCACACCGCCGGTGACGCCCTGGTCCCCGTGCTCGACCCGATCCTTCGCCCCGTCGGGGCGGCCCCCGCCCCCGTCATCGATCCGTTCGTCCCGATCGTGACCGACGTCGAGCTCGACGTGCCGACACCGCCGGGCCTGGCCGGGCTCACGGGTGACGACGGCATCCTGACGGGCGGCGGCGTGTTCGCCGGCGGGTTCGTCGGCCTGCTGGGGCCGACGACCACCGCCGTAGACATGGCGGCCTTCGTGCTCGCCGCGGAGGGCTCTGCCTTCCGGTTCCTCGCCACCGCGATCGTCCGTGCGGTCGTCGGGACCGTCGACCTGGTCAGGCCCACCTCTGGTGGCGTCCTGACGCTCGCCCTGGGCGGCGGCGAGCTGCCCTCCGGGACGGGCGGCGCCGGAGCCGGGGCCGGTGGCTCCCCACTGCGCTCGGCCGAGATAGCCGTGCTCGCGTTCCTCGCGCTCGTGGTCCTCCGCTCCTGGATGCTCGCCTCCGCGGACACCCGGACGGCGCACCCTCGCACCTTCCACGAGGTCCCCGTCGCTCCTGCCTGACGGGATCGGGTCGCGCCCCTGAGGTGCGGCACGCAGCCGACCGCATCCGCCGTCGGCAACCCGTAGCAAGGCAGGAGATTCCCATGTACCCATTGGTCCGGCGCGCGCTCCAGACAGCGCTCGTCGCAGGCGGCCTGGTGGTCGCCGGGGCCGCAGCGGCCCACGCGGCAGAAGCAGAAGTCACGGCCACGGTCCAGACCGCGGTCGAAGAAGGGGGCGTCGTGGACGACCTCGTGGAGGACAGCTCGACAGGCGGCACCGTCGTCGGCGAGGGCGGCCTGGTGGACGACGTCGTCGGCCCGGACGTGCCGACGACCGGTGTTACCGACGGGCTCGTCGGGGCCCTCGAGGACGACGTCGCCTCCGTGATCGACGACCTCGGCGGCGGGGCACCCGTCGACGACACGCTGGAGAACGTCGCCGGTGAGAACGGGCTGGTCGACGACGTGCTGGAGGACGGCACACCCGTCTCCGACGCGGTCGGCGCGGTCGTGGCCGAGGATGGCCTGGTGGACGACGTGGTCGGGTCCGACGAGCCGACCGACGGTGTGGCGGACGGCGTCGGCGACGCCCTGACGGACGACGTCGAGACCACGGTCGACGACCTGCTGAACAGCGAGACGCCAGTTGCCGACACCGTCGAGAACGTCGCCGGTGAGAACGGGCTGGTCGACGACGTCGTCGAGGACGACCCCGCGCTGGACGCGTCGCCGGTCGACGACGCCGTGGACGGCGTGCTGCCCGACGGCGGCCTGGTGGACGACGTGGTCGGGCCGGACGCGCCGACGGACGGCGTCACCGACGGCGTTGCCGACGCACTGGTGCAGGACGTGGCCGGTGAGTCCGGCGTCTCCGACGACCTCGCCGCGGGCGACGTGACGGCCGTGGTCGAGGACGTCGTCGCCGAGCAGGGCGTGCTGGACGACGGCCTCGAGGACGGGACGCCCGCCGCCGATCTCGTCGGCGGGGTTGCCGGCGAGGACGGCACCGTCGACGACGTCGTCGGTGGGGACGAACCCACCGAGGGCGTGACGGACGGCGTCGCGGACCTCGTCGTGGAAGACGTCGAGCAGACGCTCGGCGGCGCGGCCGCGTTCAGGGCTCGGGCTCTCGTGGAGGGGGTCGTCGGTTCGGACGGCCTGCTGGACGACCTCGTCGAGGACGCGGCGCCGGGGACGGACCCTGGCACAGACCCCGGGACCGACCCGGGCACCAGCCCGGGCAGCGACCCCGGGTCCGACCCGGGCACTGACCCCGGGACCGACCCCGGAACCGACCCGGGCACCAGCCCGGGCACTGACCCCGGGTCCAGCCCGGGCACCGGCACGGCCGGCGGAAACCCGTCGTTCGTCGCCAACCCCGTCATCAGTGGCGGCCCTGTCCCCGGCCTGACGGCCTGGCGGACGGGCGCCACCGTGGCGGGCCTGCCCGCCGTGATGGCCATGACCGGCGCCGTGGGGGCGGCACCGGTCATAGCGGTCGCGGTACTGCTGCTGGGCCTCGGCCTGGCGGCAGTCCGGCTGCGTCGTCGGTGGTGCCGCGTGTGAGCGCGGTACGACCCGACGCCGCCTGACGTAGGGCGCGGCACGGTCCCGGGAAACCGCTGGGGGGTGGCCCGAGACTCGCACCGCAACCTGCGCCAGAGAGGAGCTCCGTGCCGAGGCACCTCTGGGGGGTGCCTCGGCACGGAGCCTGAGCCCGGAATGTTCACCGACACCGACCGGCCGGCGAGGAGCCGGACAACTTTGACGATGTTGTCAGGCGTGGTCCTGAACGGCCAGTCGGTGCACCCGCCGTGCTTCGACGACGACGGGCGTCGCATCGCACGCCTCCGCGAGGACGGCAGCGCGCGCGGCTTCGTCTGTCGCTTCTTGGGCGTTACCCAGCTGAAGGCGCGCACTCGCCAGGTGGGCACGTGCCCGGGCCTCCCACGACCGGTAGCCGTGAGCGGTCGCGAGCGCTGCGGTGTCGGTCAGGGTGGCTGCTGCCTCGGCGGTGTGCCCGCTCGCCAGGAGGCTCACGCCCAGGCCGTCACCGGTAATGACCTGTGCTCTGGGGTCGTTCAGGCGGAACGCGGCAGCGTGTGCCTTGCGGGCAGCCTCGACTGCTTCGGTGGGTCGGCCGGTCTGGGCGAGGAGTCTGGCGAGCTCGTCCAGCGTGGAGAGTTCCCCGCGGGTATAGCCGCGTTGGCGGAATCCGTGGAGGACGTCATGGAGCTCGGCTTCCGCGGTCTCGGTGTCGCCGAGGAGCCGGAGGGCGCTGGCGAGGTTGCCGCGGATCGTCAGGCCGGCCATGTCGCGCTTGTTGCCCTCGCTGATGCGCTGCGCAGCACGGAACGACTCCGCGGAGCGGACGAGCTCGCCCTGTTCCAGGTAGGCCATGCCGAGCCCGTTCAGGGCGAGGGCGCGGGTCTGGTGCTCGGGCTCGGTCTGGGACAGCGTCTGCTCGAAACAGGCCGCGGCTTCGACGAGCCGACCGGCCTCGTAGTGCTCCCAGCCCACACTGTGTGTCAGGTAGGCGACGGCGTCGGTCCAGCCGCAGGACTCGGCGAGGCGGGTCGCGTGGACGGTGTCCGCGTGTGCGTCGTCGATGCGTCCGTGTGCCCAGTGGGCGTAGCTGCGGGAGATGTACATCGCCGCACGTGCCTGGTCGTCGCCGGTACGGACGGCTGCCCCGAGACCGGCTTCGGCCAGGTGCTGCCAGCTGTCGAACCGTCGGACCAGGAGGTATCCGCGGAGCTGGTCGACAAGCCGCCAGACGTCGGGGCTGCGATCGGGGTCGTCGGCCGACGAGGTCGCCAGGGCCAGCATCGACGGGTACTCCAGGTCCATCCATCTCATTGCGGCGTCCTCGTCGCCGAACACTGCGGTGCGGTCCGGGTGGCCAGTCAGCCGGAGCAGATGCGGATCGATCCAGTCGACGGCCGCAGTGGCCCGGTCGAGATACCAGCGCCTGAGGCGGCTCTCGGCGTCGGGAACGCGGTCGCCTGTGGTGAGCTTGCGCCGGGCGAACAGTCGCAGCAGGTCATGGCTGCGGAACCGGTCGGCGGCGTGTTCGGTCAGCATGTTCGCGTCGAGGAGCTCGTCCAGCGCACGGGCGGCTGTTCCGTCGCCCACCAGCACCTCCGTCGCCTCCGCGCCGAAGTCGATGCCTGGGTGGAGCGACGACATCCGGAACACGCGTTGCGCCGTGCGTGAGAGCTCCGTGTAGCTGAGCTCGAAGCTGTTCCAGATGCTCGACTTTCCCACGGTGAGGTGGTCCAGACGGTTCTGCCCGTCCTGGAGCCGGTGGACCAGGTCCGCCGGCAAGAGCCGACGACGGCTCCGCAGCTGCGCGGCCGTGATCCGCAGGGCGATCGGGAGGTCGCAGCACAGGCGTGCCAGCTCGTCGAGAACCGCCGCGTCCTCCCCGTCCGAAGTCGTCGTCGCGGCTGCCAACAGACGGACCGAGTCAGCGCGGTCGAGCACGTCGAGGCGGACCAGGACGGCGCTGTCGAACTCGGGCAGGAGACTTCTGCTGGACACGAGCACGTCACTGCCGCCGAGGCCCGGAAGGAGCGGGCGTACCTGGGCCGCGTCCCGGGCGTTGTCGAGCACGATCAGTATCTTCCGGTCCGCGAGCCGGCTGCGGAACAGCGACGCCGCCTCGGATAGATCCGCGGGCGGCGACCCGGGGCCCGTCGCACGCAGGAAGCGCTGCAGGATCTCCAAGGGCGGGACGGGAACACCCGCGGCGTCCTGCAGGTCGGCAAACAGCTGACCGTCGGGATACCGGTCGTGCATCTCGTGCGCCACGGACAGGCACAACGCGGTCTTCCCGACGCCTGCGGCTCCGCTGACCACGACAGGCACGTTTCCGCCTTCACGGCGGCGGTCGAGTGCCGCCGTGATGCTGGAACGCTCATCCGTGCGTCCCACCAGGTGCGGTGGAGCCGCAGGAACCTGCCAGGGGACCGAAGCCGCGGCGGCGGACTCGTCCGTCCAGCGCTGCCGCAGCGCGTCCATGTATGCGGTGCGCAGCCGTTCCCCAGGGTCCACGCCCAGCTCCGCGGCGAGGGCCTGCCGTGTGGACTCGTATCGGTTGAACGCCTCCGCCTGGCGTCCCGCTGCGGCGAGCGTCTGGATCAGCGACGCCTGGACCCCCTCGTCGAGTGGGCGACGGTCCGCCATGGTCGCGAGCGGGACGACGGCGTCCTCCGGCACTCCGAGCTCACGGGTGATCCTCGCGTACGACAGCAGCGCCGCGACGTACTCCTCCTCGACCGCCGCGATCCGGTCGGGGGACGTCACGAGGTCCGGGTCCGGACCACCGCGCCACAGCGAGACGGCAGCAGCGAGGGCGTCCTTCGCGCCGCTCGTCGCCCCTGAGCGTTGCGCGTGCCCAACGAGGTTGCGGAACCTGAGCAGGTCAAGCTGGTCAGCAGGGACAAGGAGTCGGATGCCGGCGCCGCCCAGCTCCACCACGGGCTGACGGTCATCGGAGCCCTCCAGCAGGCGACGTAAGCGTGTGAGGTGGATGTTCAGGGCCGCTGTCGTGGTCGGGGTCTCGCCTGGCCAGAGCGCTGCCACGAGCACCTCGCGAGGTACGCGCGTCCCCGCGGCGACTGCCAGCTCGGCGAGCAGCACCTGCTGCATCCTGGACCGCAGGGGGATCTGTACATCACCCCGCCGCAACAGCAACGGCCCGAGAACACCGATATGTACGGTTCCCGTACCCGCCGTCGTGCCACCGGATCGGGATCGTACGAGCGCCGGGTCGAACCGCCCGCGAAGTCGGTCAGCCTCCGGGCCGGTGAGCCCGAGGGCATTGATCAGGGCGGCGACGGACTCCCGTCGGGGACGGCGGCTGCGCCCCTGCTCGATGTCCCGGACTGCGGCGAGACTCACCCCGGAAACCTCGGCGAGCTCGCGCTGGGTCAGCCCGCCCGCCTCTCGATGCCGACGGAGCAAGTCACCTGCTGAGCCCCGGACGCTCTCGACATCGGACGACGGCACGCCGTGATCATAGGTGACGACTGCCCGACGGCCTGACCAGTGTCGTCGCAGATCCTGGGTGACGAGCGGGCAGGGCCCGCCGCCCGAAGGCGGCGGGCCCTCCGGTGGCTCAGGCGGCCCACTCCACGGCACCGAGGATGCGGAACGCGCCCACACGCTTGTTTACCCAGTCGTCGTGGTGCCTACCGACAGGTACGCCCTCCTGATAGGCGTCGAAGACGTACCCGCCGCCGTCGTAGATCGCGACATGCGAGATGCCGCCGTCGTACGCACCTTCGAGGTCGTAGAAGATCAGGTCACCCACCTTGAGCTCGGAGTACGGCACGTTCTGGGCGTACATCTTGGCCTGGCTGGTGTTGTCCCCGGCCCAGTTGTACATCGATTGCGACGACATGTGCGACGGCCACCCGGGGAAGTTGGCCACCTCGTTCTGGGACGTTCTCACGAGTCCCGAGCAGTCGTAGTCCGGGCCTTCCCCACTCCACTCGTACTCCGCGCCTTCCTTCTCGTACGCGTTCTCGAGCCCGAGGCGGGACCAGTTGTACAGGTTCGCGTACTTCGTGCACAGGGGGCCCTCGGCCGTCGTGCCGTTGGAGACCTTGATGTTCAGGTAGTTGATGGAACCGATGGTCCCCGGGTTCCAGCCGTTCTCGCCGTACCAGGGGCCGAAGCCCTCGCCGGCCGTGCGGGCGTAGGCGACCGTGCCGTTGTCGAAGATGTAGTTGGCAGTCCCGCCGTTGCCGGTCACCGCCTCGATCTTGAGGACCGGGCTCCGGCCGTCCGAGGCGGTGTCGTGCAACTGGTACCGGAGCGTCACGCTGTCCACGCCCCAGTTGACCTGGATCCTCGCCTCGGCGTTCCCGCAGTCGACCACGATTTCCTGACCAGGGTCCGACAAAGGTGCCAGTTCTGCCGCATGCGCGGCCGGCACCCCGACCGCCAGGCTCCCAACAGTGGCCGCAAGGGCCAAGATTCCGCTCACGATCCTGCGCATTGTTCTTCCGTCCCGTTCTCGAGTGGTTCCGCAGTGCAGTTCCTCTGACACCGACGAAGGTAGGAACCTGGCTCGACAACCGGCTTTCCGTACCCCGCCCGTACATTTGTGTCGGTTTGTCACACCTCGTGGAACAATGCCCCGCCTTGACGTCGACGCCCCCGGACGACCGCCCCGTTCGCTGCCCTCTTCAGCGCGCGGCACGCCGCGGCAGCCGGGAGGGCTTCACCGGCGTGAGCGGGTTGTGCGACGGCGCAGTGGTCGCGCTGGTCATCGCCCGTCACCTCCGCGCAGCACGTCGGAAGGTTGCGGCGCGGCGCGGTCGGCGGCGACGGTGCCGCCCGCCGGGGACTTCTCTCCGCCGACGGGCCGGCGCCGCCGCCTGGCGAAGCCGCGCGGTCCTGGTGTACCGGGGGACTGCTGCACGGTTAGGTGACCCCGTGGGTCAGCTCGGGCGATCAGTCCGGGGCTCTGACCAGCCAGAACTTGTCCGACCTGGTCGGACGGCCATCACCCTCGGAAGTCACACGGAGAAGTACTTCGCTTCCGGGTATCGTGCCTCTGGCCAGCCAGTTCAGGATTCGTGATCCTTCCAGGAGCACGAATTGCGCACGCTTCGCTCGCGGCCTGGGCCGCGCTTCCCTCACGCGTCCCACACTCCTGAGCAGGTGGTCCGGAAGCTGACCGAGGCTGACCGGCTACTGGCCCAGGGCGCCGATACCGCCGAGGTCGTGCGCCAGCTGGGCGTCAGCGAGCTACCGAACCCCACGGGCCTACGTTGCGATCTGTACCCACTAATTGGCTCTCATTCGTCTGGTGTCGTAGGCCCAGATCGCGATCTCGACGCGGTTGCGGGCGCCGAGCTTGGTCATCAACGACGCGACGTGGGTCTTGACCGTGCTCAGGCCGACGAAGAGTTCGGTGGCGATCTCGGCGTTGGTCCGGCCCCGTGCGACCAGCGCGAGCACCTCCTCCTCGCGCCCGGTGAGGGGGTCGGTGGGCTGGACCGGTACCACGGGCGCCTGGTCGGCGAAGGTCGCCAGCAGCCGGCGCGTGACGTTGGGGGCGATCAGCGCGTCCCCGTTGGCCGCCGCGTGGATGGCCTGCACGAGGAGCTCCGGCCCGGCGTCTTTGAGCAGGAAGCCGCGGGCGCCGGCGCGTAGGGCGCCGAGGACGTACTCATCGAGGTCGAAGGTGGTGATCACGACGACCGCCATCGGGTCCGTCACGTCCGGCCCGGCCAGGCGCCGCGTCACCTCGACGCCGTCGAGCCCGGGCATCCGGATGTCGACGAGGAGGACATCGGGACGCAGCCGGGTCGCCAGGTCGAGCGCTGCGAGCCCGTCTGCTGCCTCCCCCACGACCTCGAGGTCGGGTTGCGCGCCGAGGATCATCACCAGCCCGGTCCGGACCAAGTCCTGGTCGTCGGCTACGACAACACGGATGCTCATGCCGACGCCTCCACCGGCAGCACGGCCTCGACCACCCAGCCACCCGCGGGCCCCGGCCCCGCAGAGAGCGATCCGCCGAGGAGCTGGGCGCGTTCGGACATGCCCAGCAGGCCGAACCCAGGCTCCGGGGCTGGCCCCGGCTCGGTCTGTCCATCGTCGCTGACACGCAGTCTGACGGACTTGCCCTCCCGGCGTACGTCGATCCCCACGCGGGTCGCGTTCCGGGCGTGCCGTACGGCGTTGGTCAGAGCCTCCTGCGCGAGCCGGTAGAGCGCGGCGTCCACGGGTCCTGCCAGCCGGGCTAACGAACCGTCCAGCGAGACCTCGACGGTGGGCGTCGCGTCAGCGCGCGCCAGAGCAGGCAGGTCCGCGACACCCAGCTGCGGTGAGTAGGCGACGGCTTCCTCCTCACGCAGCACCCGCACCATGGATCTCATCTCCGCCAGGGTTCGCGACGCTTCAGACTCGATCGCGGCCAGGACCTCGGCAGCCTTCTCAGGCTGGATGCCGGCCACCACGCCACCGGCCTGCGCCTGCACCGCGATGGCCGAGACGTGGTGGGCCACGGTGTCGTGCAGCTCGCGCGCCAGCGCCACCCGCTCCTGATTGCGGATCTCGCGCTGTTGGCGATGCCAGAGGTCCGCGCGGTAGCGGAACACCGCCGCGAGGGCGACGAACAACAGCAAGAGGACGCTCCCGCCCAAGGCGTCGGCCCAGCCCGCGGAGGAGGCGAACATCCCCAGCGTGACGACGACTGCCACGAACGCCGTCCCCAGGACCATCTCCCGTCCCGAGCCCCACCGCACCAGGGAGTAGAGCAGGATCAGGACAACCATCATGGAGTAGAGGCCGAGGTCCCCGGGGTGCGCGGTCAGCTGGAGGACCGAGAGGAGCCCGGCGACGCCCCACCCGACCAGGGCGGCGATCAGGGGGCGGCCCCGCCGCCAGAGCAGGGCAGGTATCAGCGCCAGGGCGAGCGCCGTCACAAGGGGTCGCCAGGCCACGCCCGGCCGGACGATGCCCTCGACCAACGCGGCGGCCGCGAACACGCCCACCAGCAGCCAGTCAAGACGACCGATGGGTGGGGCGTCAGGAGGCCGCGGCTCATGCCAGATGGAACGCCCGACAGTGTTCACGGCTCCAGCCTAGGGATCGGCGGGCCTCGGCGTACCCACCGAAAGAACGAGAGAGGGACCATCCCATCGGCCAGACGACTCCAGCCTCCGGGCCGATGCGCCCGCCGCCCAGGCTCAGCGATCGTGGACGCATCGATCCTCACCACAGCAACGGAGCGCATGATGAGAACACGTCAACCCACCACCACGCTGGAAGACCAGCCGATCCCGGTCAGAGCCAAGCTCGCCGCAACGTGGACAAGCTTCATGTTCCTGTACGCGTACGTGGACATCCTCAACTTCTTCACGCCCGGCGTCGTCGAAGAGATCCTCGACGGCAAGGTCTTCGAGTTCGACCTCTCCCAGACCTTCTCGACCACGGCGCTGACCCTCGTGGCCATCCCGATCCTCATGGTCGTGCTGTCGATGACGCTGCCCGCCCGGGTGAACCGCATCGCGAACCTCGTCGTGGCCCTGCTCTACGTTCCCGTCACGGCATTCAACGTGGTGGGAGAGTCCTGGCTGTACTTCTACGGCCTCGGCATCGGACTGGAACTGATCCTTCTCGCCCTCATCGTGCGGTACGCCTGGACCTGGCCCCGCACCGCACCGTCGGCGACCATGGAGACCAGACCGGACCGTGAAACCGTTCGCGCCCAACAGCAAGCGTGAACCCAAGAGCAGTCCCCTTCCTGTTGCGACCTGGTAGAGGCGTGCCGGTCGCGCAGCCTGGGCGTGTACTTGGGCGTGGTGATGTGACGAAGGGGCCTGGTCCGGACGTCCGGACCAGGCCCCTCCCTCACCCGCGGCGTTCTGATCAGGGTGTGAAGTCGAGCACGTCCTCGGCGACCGCAAGGACCGACCAGACGTTGCCGTCGGCGTCCCGGAGCTCGTAGGCCGGGAGCAGCAGCACCGCGCCGTCCGGCATGTACTGCTGCGCCACACCGAGACGGCCCGACGTGATCGTCACGCCAGTCACCGGCCAGGCGATCGGGGCGCCCGGGGTCGGGGTGGGGGGCACCGTCGGGTTCGGGGCGGGCATCATGTCGCTGCTGGCCGTGTCACCCTCCTCCGCGGCGCGGGCGTCCGCCGCCTGCGCGATCATGCCGCCCGAGGCGCCGAACCGCGGGTCAGCCAGGCGCTCCACGGCCTCGGCCTCGCTCACCACCGGGTACCGGCCGAGCGAGATCGTCTCCGCGAGGAAGCCGTACAGGTTCGCGATGCCGGACGCCGACACCGACGCGCTCCACGACAGCCCCGTGCGCTGCCCCTCGACCACCTGCCACGCCGTGACGTAGCGCCACGGGTCGCCTTCGTACGACTCGCCCGCCTCCAGCTCGAAGCCCGCAGGGTCGACGCCGAGGCGGTCCATCACGTCCCGCAGCGCCGCGACGGCGTCGCCCATGGCCGGGGCCGCGTCGGGCGTCACGGTCGGGCAGTCCGGGGCCGGGAGGATCTCGGGGCTGTCGGTGCCTCCCTCGCTCGTCGTACCCGGCTCGGCCTTGCCCGGGAACGGGCAGGACCACGAGTCGCGCGACGGGTCGTAGAAGTCGAAGCTCCCCGAGCCGTCCGCGTAGACGTGGACAGTCGGGCCGCTGCCGTCGGCCGGGCCGACCACCCAGGAACCACCCTCCTGGCGCGGCTCCCCGGAGGCACCGAGCGTGTCGCCCACACGGCGCGCCGTCTCGGCCGACAGGACTCCGGCGGGGTCGAGGCCGAACGCCTCGGCCTCCGAGCCCGACGTCGACAGGCCCGCACCCGCGTGGAACACGGTGCGGCCCCAGAAGCCGTACGGGTACGACGACTTCTGGTCGGCACTCTCGGCCGCCATACCCGTGTCCGTTGCCGCCATCGGTCCGGGCGCCGGCTCGGCGCCGCGCGAGTCCGCCGCACCGACCGGGGCGTCCAGCATGATCGGCGCCTCGGCCGTGCTCTCGCCCACCCCGTCGGGGCCACCGGCCCCCGCGGCGCCCGCCAGGTACCCGCCGCTCCCGACGGCGACGAGGGCCACCGCGGCGGCCGCACTGAGCCATCCGGTCCGACGCCGGGCACGCCGCGCGGCGAGCTCGTCGCCGGGCAACGCTCCCGCGGCAGGATCGGCGGCGGCCGGCAGCTCGAACGCCTCGTCCTGGCCCGGCATGTCCTGGCCCTGCACGCCGGGGTCGCCGTTCTCGTTGGTGTCCATCGTGGTCCTCCGTGCTGAAGTGGGGGCCGGGGCGGTCCCCCACTCGTCATGTGTGCCGTGCGGGCCTGCTCTTGCGGTTTCCCGCGGTTGTGGGCGGGCTGTCAGCCGGACGCGCGAGACGCCCAGCACCTGCGCGAGCTCGTCGCCGGACAGGCCGTCCCAGGCGACGAGGAGCAGGATCCGCCGGTCGCGCGGCGTGAGGCGGGCCAGCACCTGAGATGAGCACGGCGCCGGCTCTGCGAGCTAGTTCATCCGGGCTCCGTGCCGATCTGGCGTGCGCGGCGCAGCACGTCGAGCTGTGCCTGGTTGTAGAGCGCTTCGAGGGCATGCTGGATCGTGCTGTGGACCGCGGCACTCTGATGTGGCGTTGTTGCCTTGGGGACGAGCTTGACCGGATGGTCACCGCCCGGCCTCCTGACGACTGGCGCGAGCCGCTCAGCGAGGGCCTGACGGGTGGCGTCGTCGGCGTCCTCAGGGAGGTCGCGGAACGCTTCGTCGAGCTCGGGGTTGGGATCGGCCTCGAGGATCCGGCGCACCGAGTCCATCGACTCGTCCGAGTACAGCTGGGCGTAGATGGTCAGGAGCGCACGATCGTTGTCGCGCAGGGGCGCGGCGACCGCGCTGAACCCGGTCGGCACGTCCGTCGACGCGCCCGGCCGTGACAGTACGGCCAGCTCCTGCCTGATGTTCTGGATGTGCTCGACCGTCGCCTCGAGCTCCGCGTCGATGGTCCGGAAGATCGAGGCGAGACCGTCGCTGTCCTTGGTGCCGATCTCAGCGACCTGCGCGAGCGGCACCCCCAGCCCAGCCAGTCGCTTGATCTGCAGCAGGCGCGTGAGATGGCTGACCTCGTAGCGCTTGTAGCCGTTGGGTGCACGGTCGGGCTCGTCGAGCAGGCCGATCTGGTGGTAGTACCGCACCGACTTCACCGTCGTGCCTGCGAGCTCGGCGAGCTCACGGGTGCTCCAGGCCATGAGGGTTCCTCGTTTTCGTGCGGTGCCGGGCGCCAGGCGTCATCCCTGCAGCGCTAGTCTGCGACCCGTGCCCGCCGTTCGCGTAGCCAGACAAACACGATCATCGCAAGGTTGACGGCCGCGAGGATCAGCAGGGACGCGTCTCCGGAACCGGTAGACCTGTCGATGGCAAACGCCTCGCCACCGGCCATCAGCGTGTTGACCGTCGTGAACAGGACGTTGTTGGCGACGTGGAAGGCGACGGGTGCCTCGATGCCGCGGCTGATGATCGCCATCACACCGGTCGAGACGGAGATGAGCGCGAAGTACCCGAACAGCCACGGGTCGGCCGAGCCGTGGACGGCGGCGAAGCCCAGGCCCGAGACGATGAGCCCGACTGCCAGGGCCGGGCGGACCGAGCGTACCCAGGACGCGGCGGCGGGCAGCATGGTGCTGCGGAACATCAGCTCCTCGCCGGCGGCCTGGACCGGGGTGCTGAGCAGGACGAGCGCCAGCATGGCCGCCGTCGTGCCCGTGAACCCGAAGGTGGTCCAGCCGGGCGACTCGGGCGCGACCAGCGCTACCACCCCGATCCCGATACCCACCAGCAGGGCGGCGCCGAGCAGGTACTGCCTGAACCGTCGCCAGTCCAGCGCGCGTGGTGAGCTGATCAGGCTGCGCCACGGCACCTTGGCGAGCCACACCACGAGCAGGATCGCCAGCACACCTGCCATCCCGGTGGCCACGTTGACAGCCAGGAACTTCAACGGGGTAAACGTCGGCGCCATCGGGTCGTCGCTACCCTCGATGACGCCGACAAGCTGGTAAAGCAGGACCTGCAGGACGATCAGCACGAGCGACGGCACGAAGATGACCGCGAGCGGCTTCCACCAGCTCATCCGCAGGTGTGCGCCGAAAGGTCGAGAACTGTCGACAGCGGCCGAAGACGGCCCGTGCCCCCGGGCGCTGTTCGAAGCTGACGGTGTCGAACTTTGCGTGGCGTCCTGGGCGTTCTCGGGACCCGTTACGTGCATCGGACTTCCTCTCAGGGGTGAACCGGTGATGCACGCACAAGTGGACACCGTGCCCCCGGGGCACGCTCAAGCGGCAGGTCAACATCGTCGACGCTGACCAGCCTGGTGTGGTCGCTGAACGGCCTGCGGGGGCTCCCTCTTGTGCACGGTTCAGCGCAAGGCGTGCAGGTGCTCCCGGCCCACCGGGTCGGTGTCGTCGTCGAAGTCGTGGTGCGTGGAGAGCCACTTCTTCACGTAGGGGCAGACGGCCACGATGCGGTGTCCTGCCTGGATGCTGGTGCTCAGGGCGGTGCGAGTGAGGGTGCCGGCGAGACCGCGGCCCTCGAACTCGTCGAAGACCACCGTGTGGTAAAAGATGCGCTGTATCTCTCCGCGGTCCTTGTACGCGGAGAACCCGGCGTGGGTGTCCTCGACGAAGATGTCGAAGCGGCTCTTGTCGGGGTTGTCGCGGACGGTCACTTCTTGCTGGTTCTGATCGTTCATCGCTGTGGTCCTCTCGTTGCGGGAAATGACGTGTACGGGTTCACGCCACGGGGCGACCACTGGCCGTTGACTCGGCCGGGACGAGGTCCTGGACGACGTCCCAGTGCTCGACGATGCGACCGTTCTCCAGGCGGAAGATGTCGACGATCACCACCGGACCGGGGATGCCCGCGCTTCCGTGCGGTTCACACGCTGTGGTCGGCCGTGTCCGCGGCGGTCGACGCGCCCAGGGCACCGCTGATGACGGCGATCGTCGAGCGTGTGACGGCCGCGCCCGCGGCGGCCGCGCCCCGGTTGCCGTTCTCGAGCTCCTTCGCGTGGTGGATGACCGCCGACGTCCACGGGATCTCGGGATCGAACTGGTGCAGGTTGCCGCTCGCCGAGAGCAGCGCCGTGAGCGCAGCGGTCCTGGCGTCGGGCTGCGTCCCGTCGACGAGCGTCGCGCGCACGCGGGCGAGGAGCCCCGCACGTCGTGCGCTCCCAAGCTCGAGGGACTCCGACGGGATGAAGCCGAGCACCTTCTTGCGTCTGCGCCGCAGGTGCCCGCCGTCGACGAGCCTGTCGAGCACTTTGCCGCGTAGCTCCGGACCGATCGCCGCGATCACCGTCTGGACACGACGCGGCTTCGTGGCGAGGTAGTCCCACGCAGGGCGGAGGACGTCGTCGTGCGGAGCGTCGCCGCGTGCGGCGACGCGGCGGACGAGCCGGCCTTCGTGCGCCTCAATGAGGTCGCGGAACGTGAGGTCCGCGACGACGGCACCGCCCAGCACGTAGTAGAGGTAGTTCTCGCCCGCGATCGCGCCGGAGGACGGCTGGAAGAGCAGCAGCAGCACGTCCTCGACGAGCAGCGGCTCTTCGGTCGGCTGCTCGCGAGTCGCACCGTCCGCGCGCTCGACCGGTACCTGGCTCTCATCATTCATCGTGTCCTCTCCTCACCGCGCGAGCCGTCCATCCAGTGCTCCCACTTATTGAGATCCATGTTCTCGTGGTCCGCGAGCGGGCCTGCGAGTGCGGCGATGTTTGGTGTCGCCGACTCCCCGCCGCTGCCGTCGTCGCTTTCGCGACTGACCGCTGCATGAGTCATGCGGTGGCCTGGCGCCGATCGACAGTCGTGCCACCGAGTCCAACGCGTGTTCCGAGGACAGGGTCAAGCGCCGGTGGAGGTCCACGTGCCGCCGCGTCATCTGACAGGCGGCGGAATTCCTCGGAGCGCCTCAGGGCGTCGGACCGCCGTAGGCCATCCAGAAGTCGATGGCCGCCGGCCGGGGCCGGGGTGTCATGCCGGTGGCGGTGCCGAGCTCCATGATCTGGTCGGGCGCTTCCCGGACAGTGGGCCAGGCGGGCAGCCCGGGTCCGTTCGGGTTCCCGGAACGCACGAAGTTCAGCCAGTAGCCACGCATCTGGTCACGCAGCCGGTAGTCGGCCAGGCCGTAGTCGGCGTCGCCGTCACTGCCCAGGTTGTCGTAGGCGTACATCACCTCGGCGCCGTGGTAGGCCCCGTACTTCTCCAGGCCCGCCTCGGGTGGGGTGTGCGTGAAGAAGTACAGGTACGCGGGTGCGTGACCGGTCTGCGTCTGCAGGTGTGCCCACCGGTGCATCGCCCGGGTCATGACCTGGTCGGTCTGGGACCGCAGCAGCGAGTCGAGCACCTGCTCCTCGGTCCCGCCCGGATACAGGTCGAGGAACCGCTCGGCGTCCTCGCCGTACTTCTTCCGAGCTGACGCGTCGTAGGGGCCCACGTCGGTATCCGGCGGGGCGGCCAGCGCCAGGGAGCTCTCGTCCGCGTTGCTGCCGACGAGAGTCGGCACGTCGAGCTGGTCGCCGCTGGCGTAGATCTGCGCGGGCGAGCGGTCCAGCACGTGGCCGTCCACGGACGGGCGCCAGTGCGGGCCGACGGCGGCCGCCGCCCGAGTGATCTCGGAGACGGGCATGCGCCGCATCTCCTCGATCGTGGCGCCGCCGAGCTCCTGGCTCAGGCGCCGTCCGGCGTCCTCGGCCGCGGCCCGGGTGTCGGCCTGGTCGCCGTTCTCGGTGTCGCCGGTGGTGCCCATGCAGGCGCCGCTGGCGCCGATGATGCCGTCGATCAGCCCCTCGGCCAGGGGTGTGGCGCCCAGGCTGCAGACGCTCTCGCCGCCGGCGGACTCGCCGGCGATCGTGACCCGGCCGGGGTCGCCGCCGAAGGCGGCGACGTTCTGCCGGATCCAGTCCAGCGCCGCGATCTGGTCCAGGATCCCGTAGTTGCCCGACGCGCCGTATCCGGACTCCGCGGCCAGGTCGGGGTGGGACAGGAAGCCAAGGACGCCCAGCCGGTAGTTGATGGTGACGGTGATGACCTGGCCGCTGGAGGCCAGTGCCTCGCCGTCGTAAAGGGGCAGGGCCCCCGACCCGGTGGCGAACCCGCCGCCGGGGACATAGACCAGCACCGGGAGCTTGTCCGACGTCGGCTCCGTCGGGCGCCAGACGTTGAGGTAGAGGCTGTCCTCGCTGACCGGGTAGGGGTTCAGGAGCGTGTTCTCCAGGGGCATCTCGACGACCTGCGACAGGGCCCGGGTGAAGAAGGTCGAGGTGCCCTGGACCGGCGCGGCGGAGAACCGGTCGGCGACCAGCACCTCCGTCCGCGGCCGTGGCGGGCGCGGCGGCTGCCACCGCAGGTCTCCCACGGGAGGCTGGGCGTAGGGGACGCCGGCGAAGATCTCGACGGTGCCGGCGTCATTGCGGACGCCGGTCACCGGGCCCTGTCGCGTGGTGACGGTCTGCGTGGGGTGCGGATCATCGCCGCCCGCCACCCGCACCTGCGGCGTCGGGTAGGCCAGCACCGCGGCACCGCCCACCACGGACATCGCCACCAGCCACGCGACCACGTGGACCAGGACACCGCGCCGCGACCACCACCGCGCGCCGAACCCGGCCACGGCGAGCAGCACCACGACCAGGAGCCAGCCCCACCACGGGCTCCGGTTCAGCCAAGCCAGCACCGCGGCCAGTGTCGCCACGAGGGCAAGCGGCACCCAGACCCGTGCCGAACGCCATGACACGTTCCGCTGTGGCGCGACCGTCCCGAGCCCGCGTGCGGCGGTCGTGTTCGCGCGCTCTTCCGCACCAGGTCGGCGGAGGCTCACGTGGTGGAGGGGGTGGTGCGGTCAGCGACACGTCCTGAAAGGGCCTCGAGCTTCTCGCCCAAGCTGCCGATCGCCAGCGAGAGGTGTCCCTGCCCGGGTTCCAGATGAGCCTGCGCCGTGGGCAGATGCTCGGCCAGCCACCGGCCGTGCGCGACCGGGACCATCTGATCCCCGCTGCCGTGCCACAGCTCGACCGACACCGTGATGGCGTCGAGGTCGAAGCCCCACGGGCTGGTGAGTGCCGCCAGGTCCGCGACCCAGCCCTCGTCCCCTCGGGACAGGCCATGGTCCATGTTGGCCGCGTTGTCCGCGCCGTACTCGGCGGTCAGTACCGCCAGGTCCACCGGCGGCAGCAAGGAGGCCATCTCGGTGGCGACGTCTGACGTGGCGTGGCCTCGGACTGCTGAGGCCATCTGTCCAACGAGCTCGCGCATCGCTGATTCGCCATGTACGGCCGTCCCGAACTGTGCGACGTTCTGGGCGCCCATGCCGTCGACGTAGTCGAGGCCCTCGGCGTCGAACGGTGCGAACGAGGCGACGGCCAGCACCCCCTCGACGCTCTCAGGAGCGACCGCCGCGCTGGCCAGCGCATGCGGCCCGCCGGCGGACCACCCGACAACCAGGTACCGCGTGACGCCAAGATGAGCGAGCAGGACGGCGCAGTCGGCCGCCGTGTCGGCAACGGTCCGGCCGGGGGCAGGAGTGGATGCGCCGTACCCAGCCCTCGAATACGTGACCACCCGGAACCCGCGCGCCGTGATCGAACCCAGAACCGTGCCCATCGGGACGGCCGAGCCCGGCATCCCGTGATGGAACAGGACCACCGGTCCTGTCCTCGGTCCTTGCACTTCGTACTCGAGATCGCGCCCGTCGGGGACCTGTCCCACGAGATCTTGGAAGCTGTTGACGAGTTCCTCGGTGGGATTCATGGCGGGATTCCTTGTGCGGCTACGCACGCGCGGTGTCGGCGGTGGGGGTGGCCAGCAGCTGCAGCTCCCAGGCCAGCGCGGCACCGGTGGCGCCGCCGTGCTCGAAGAGGATCGGTCCGAGCCGGTTGGCCGTCTCCTCGCGGGCCCAGTCGCGCTGCCATTCGCTGGACACGACCAGCCAGGTGACGGGGACCACGCCGGCCCGTTCCATGCGGCGCACCGCCATGTCGTGCGCCTCGGCGGTGACACCGCCGCTGGCGTCGGTGACGACGAAGACGTCGTACCCCTCGTCCAGCGCGTGGATGGCGGGCATGGCGACGCAGATCTCGGTCCACAGCCCGGCGATGATCAGCTTCTTGCGTCCGGTCTTCTCGACGGCGTCGATGACGCGACGGTCTTCCCAGGTGTTGATGGAGGTGCGGTTGATCGGCTTCTGGTCCGGGAAGACGTCCTGGATCGCCTGGATGAGGTGGCCACCCCGTTCCTCGATCACTGTGGTCAGAATCGTCGGCACGTCGAACAGCCTCGCGAACTTGGCGAGGCCGACAGTGTTGTTGACGACGAGGGTCGGTTCGTGGCTGTGGAGGTTGGCGACCTGGAAGGGCTGGTGGTCGATGAGCACCAGGACGCTCTCCTCGGGGGTGAGCAGTGCGTCGAGTCCTACCTTCGCGGTACGCGTCATGTGGCTTCCTTCTGTGTGATGGGTTGAACGCCTTCGCCGTCGGCCCGCCCGCCGCCGATGTTGCCTCGTTCATGACCGATCAGCATCAACGGGCGGGCCGGAGCCTGTCCCCGTGGCGTGACACGACGCTATGGCGGCCGTCCGGCGGGCGTCCAAGACTTGTCCCGACGCCGGACGATAGGATTTGTCTATCGATATCAATCCCCGTCTCCTGCGCTATTTCCTGGCCGTGGCCGAGGAGCTCCACTTCGGCCGCGCGGCCATGCGCCTCTATATCTCGCAGCCGTCTTTGAGTCATCAGATCCGCAAGCTCGAAGAGATCCTCGGTACGCCGTTGTTCGTGCGCTCGAGTCGTTGGGTGCAGCTCACCGCCGCAGGCCGGACGCTGCTGGCGGAGGCGCCGACGGCGCTGGCCGCGCTGGAACAAGCGGTGGAGCGCACTCGACTGGCTGGATCGGGGGCCGCGATCACGATCCGGTTGGGCTATACCCCGGTCGCCAACTTCGGCACCCTTACCGTGCTCCTGGATGCCCTCCAGGAAGAGCACCCTGACTTGACGATCGACGCTCGAGAGATCTTCAGCGCCGAGATCCCCGAGCGGATCTGCGCCGGCGACCTGGACATCGGCCTCGCTCTCTCCCCGCCGCCTCTTGACGGCGTGGGCAGTGAGGTCCTGCGCCGGGAAACGGTCTCCGCGCTCCTGAGCACGCGTCACCGCCTCTGCGCCGAACCGACCGTCCCTGTGAAGGCCCTGCGCGACGAGACGCTGCTGCTGTTCCCGCGCCGACTCGCACCGGTGTATTACGACGGCATCGTCGCCGCGTGCCAGGAGGCGGGCTTCTCACCCGAGATCTGCGCGTTCGAGGACCCACCGGTCAACGCCATGCTCGCCCGGCTCTCCGGCGGGCGCGAGGTCGGCCTGGCTCCCGCGTCGTTCGCCGAGCACGCCGCGAACCTCGGCACCACCCTCACCGTTCGCGACGTCGTCGATCCGCAGATCGCGGCAGACCTTTCGATCCTGGGGCCGACGAACAACGACCCCTCGCCCGCCATCGCGAGCGTCCTGGCCACCGCACGACGCTGTGCCGAACGCCACGGATGGCTACGCGGGACCACCGTGTGACGGGCAACGGCGACGCTGGGTCCGCCGACGCGCCGGCCGCAGGGTGCGTTCGGCTCGGCTGAGTTCATGACAGAACCGGATATCCCGGTGCGCCCGCCCGCCTAAGCCTGGGCGGGCGATCGGCCGGGGGCGGGTCGTGGGCAGCTTCAGTCGACAGTCAGGACGACCTTTCCGCACGTCCGCTCCGCACCGGCCGCGAAGGCGTCCGGCAGCTCCCTCCACGGCCGCACAGCCCTGACCACGGGATCGAGGCGCCCCTCGTGGATCTCGGTCGCGAGCCACGCCATGTCGGGGCCGAGGCCGGTCTCGGCCCCGAGGAAGAACGTCGTCAGGGAGCGGTCGTGCCGGCCGGCGTCTCCGAACAAGTTCCCGTACTCGAAGTGTTCCTCCTCGCCGGCCGCGTGCCCCAGGGCGACGAGCGTGCCGCCCGGCGCCAGCCGGGCGAACGCCCGCACCAGGTGGGAGCCGCCCAGCAGGTCGAGCACCCCGGACACGTCGCCGCTCAGGTCGGACGGCGAGGCGACCACCTCGTGCGCGCCGAGCCCGGCCAGCCGCTCCCGCGCGTCAGGGTGCCTGGTCGTGGCGACGACCTCGGCGCCGCTCCGTGCGGCGAGCTGCACGGCGAACAGCCCGACGGCGCTCGTGCCGCCGAGCACCAGGACCCGGCGGCCGAGAACGGGGCCGAGGCGGCGGAGGCCGCGCAGGGCGCTGGTGGCGGCGACGGGCACGACGCTCGTGACGTTCGGGTCGGCGCCGTCGGGGGCGATTCCTACGGACTCGGCGGTCACCAGCCGTCGCTGCGCCCATGCGCCGTCCGGCCCCAAAGAGGCCACCACCTGGCCGAGGCGCGGGCCGGTCCCGTCGGCCGCCTCGGCCACGACGACGCCCGCGGCATCCCAGCCGGGGATCATGCCGTCGGGCAGGCTCGTCAGCGCCTCGAGGTCGCCATGGTTCGGCGCGAAGGCCCGCACCTGGATGACCGCGTCGTGCGGTCCGGGCGCTGGCTCGGGCACCTCGTGCAGGCTGAGGTGGCTGGGTGAGGAGTGGTCGACGGTCCATGCGAGCATGCCGCTACTGTATGCCAAGTGCTACTGAGTGCCAGTTTGCTAGGATGGCCGCATGACGACGCAGCCCGGTACCGGCACGCTTCGGGGCCGGCGCATTGCGCGCAGTCGGCAGCGCCTCGTGGAGATCGCGCTTCCGGCATTCGCAGAGCGCGGGTACGACGCGGTGACCGTCGACTGGCTGTGCGACCAGGCCGAGCTGTCCAAGCGCAGCTTCTTCCGCTACTTCGACGGCAAGGAGGACCTTGCCCTGACCCCGCTGAACGACGTCTGGCGCACCCTGATCGCCGACCTCGACGCGGTGCTCGTCCGCGGCGGGCCGCTGCTGGAGGTCGTGGGTGACGCGCTCGTCGAGGTCGTCGAACGGATGCCGCCCGGGTGGGAGCGCCTCGCGGTCCTGAGCGCGCGCCTGAGCGGCAGCAACCCGGCGATCGACGCGGCCGGGATGCTGGTGTGCGAACGTTTCACGCAGCAGGTGGTCGACGCGATAGCGGCGCGGCTCTCCGCCGTGCCCGGCGTGGACCTCTCGGCGCGTGTCGTGTGCGCCGTCGCGGTCGCCGGTCACCGGGCCGCCGTCGACACCTGGCAGTCGGCGCCCGGCGCCGAGACGACCGCCACCCGCGCCGAACTGTGCGCGCTGCTGCGGGCATCGTTCGCGGCCGCCCCGGCGGCGCTGGAGACCAGGCTTCCAGCCGCGTGATCACTTCGTGTCGCGAAGCGCCTCGATCACGTCGTCGAGAAGGCTCGTCAATCGGGCCGCCTCGTCGGGTCCCAATCGTTCGGTGATCCGGTCCTCGATGGTGGCGATCGTGCCGTCCGCGGCCTTCAGCGCCTGCCGACCGGCGTCAGTAAGGCGCAGCTCCTGGATGTGCCGGTGGCGGGGATGCGGGCGGCGTTCCAGCTGCCCCTTGTCGTCCAGCTTCGCGACGAGGGACGCAACCGCCTGGGGCGTGACGTCGAGCCGGCGGGCCAGCTCCGCACCGGTGAGGCCGGGTTCGGCGTGGACCAGCATGAGCAGGGAGTAGTGCGCGGCTGCCATGCCCAGCGGGCGCAGCTGCTGGTTCTTGAGTGTGCGCGCTGCCAGCTCGGCCCTGCGCAGGGCCCAGAGCAACCTGTTCGGCGCATCGCCGTCCACCGGTCCGTCGTCGTCCTGCGTCATGCGGCGATCTTACAAGCGCCTCAGTGCTATCAAACACTTGATAGACATGAAGTATTTGATTATCGTCAGATGCACCACCCACGCGCGCCGCGGCGCGCACGCCACTCGCAAGGAGCACGACGATGACCGACCGACCTGTCGCACTGATCACCGGCGCAAGCAGCGGGATCGGGGCGGCCATGGCCGCGACCCTGGCCGCGGACGGGTACGACCTGGTCCTGGTCGCCCGCCGACGCGAACGGCTCGAGGTGCTCGCGAAGGAGGTGGCGGACGCCGGGGCGTCGAGTGAGATCGTCTCGGTGGACATCTCCGATCGTGCGGGGATCGAGCTGGTGGCCGACCGTGCGGCGGCCGGTGACATCGACGTGCTCGTCTCGAATGCGGGGGTCAGCGCGTACGGGCCGTTCGCGGAGATCGCTCCGGCGGACCTGGACCGGGCTTGGACGCTCAACGCGGACGCGACCCCGTTCCTTGCCCGGGCGGCGCTGCCCGGCATGCTCGAACGCGGACGTGGCGGGATCATCGCCGTGTCGTCGACGCTCGCCTTCAGCGCAGGTGTCCCGGCTCAGGCGGGAGGCGGTCGTTCCCTGCCGAAGCGCGCTCTGTACGTGAGCGCCAAGGCGGGGCTCGTCGCGTTCGCCCGTGCGCTGGCCGTCGAGCTGGAGGGCACCGGGGTGCACATCACGGTGGTGTGCCCGGGGCTGGTGTCCTCCGAGTGGAACGACGGGGCCTCACGAGTGGCCGCCGCGATGACCCCCGAGGACGTCGCTCGCGCCACCTGGTCGAGCTTCACCGGCGGCGAGGTCGTCTGCCTCCCCGGGCTGGAGGACCTCGACCCGCTCGACCGGCTGGCGCAGGCGGAGCTGGGAATCGTCTCGGGAAACATCACTCCCGTGCTGGCGGCCCGGTACCGGGGCTGATCGGCCTGCCGCCTGGACGTGAAGGAAAAGCTGCGTCGCATGCGCGAGGAGACGAAGGCCGCGATAGCCGCCTGCATCCGCGCCGACGTCGACGCCGGACGGCTGCACGCCGACACGGACGCCGACGGGCTAGCGACCTTCTACGCGGCGGTCATCCAGGGGATGAACCAGCAGGCGTGCGACGGGGCGGGACGGGAGACGCTGGAACGTCTGGCCGACATGGCGATGGCAGCATGGCCGCAGGCCGCGGCCGGACCTCCGAATTCGTAGGTCCGGCCATCGTCATCTCCAGGGGCCCTGCCGTCAGCCGACGGGGAAGTAATGACCGTTGTCCAGGTCGGCGAGCAGGCCGGGCTGAGCGGGTTCCCAGCCGAGGGTCCGGCGGGTGATGAGGTTGGACACCGGGTAGCTCTGCGTGACGACGTTCGCGAGGAATCCGAAGTGTCCCGGCAGGATCAGCTCGTCCAGGGGCACGCTCACGGCGGGCACGTCCAGGCGGCTGCCGATGGCCTCGGCGATCTCGCGGACCGGGATGCCCCCGTCCCCGATCGCGTGCCAGTACTTGCCGGCCGGGCCCTTCTCCAGCGCCAGGCGGAACAAGGAAGCGGCATCGAGGGCGTGCACGGCGTTCCACCGGTTCGCGCCGTCTCCGGGGTAGCCGGCGAAGCCCCTGTCCTTCGCGAGCGCGATCAGCGTGGGGAGGAAGCCGGCACGATCGGTCGTGCTGTGCGCGATATTGGCAAGCCGCACGACCGAGGACCGCACCCCCCGCTCGGCGAGGCCGATGACGGCGGTCTCCACGACGTTACGAGCCCGCAGGGTGCCCTTGTGCTCATCGCCGACGGGAAGGGCCGGGTCCTCCTCGGTGGCCGTCCGGCCCAGGATCCCCTCGTTCCCGGGCGAGCCGATGCTCCCCGCCACGACCAGCGGCTTTCCGGTTCCCGCGAGTGCCTCGCCGTACGCGAGCATGACCGGGAGCTCCGCGGCGGCCACGGCGGCCACCCCGCCGGACGGCAGCAGGTCCTGCCTGTGCGCGACGTGGATGACGCCGTCGGAGTCCGCCGCCGCCTCCTTGAGCCCGTCGAGATCCTGGAGGTCGCCGCGGCGCACCTTAGCGCCGAGCGCTGACAGCGCCGCCGCGGACGCGTCCGACCGGGCCAGGCCGGTGACCTCGTGCCCGGCGGCGACGAGCTCGGGGACAATGTACGAACCGGAATGGCCGGTCCCGCCAGTGACGAAAACGTGCATGCCGCTGCTCCTTGTGACTGATGTGGCGGTGAGTGATGTGGGGCGAGAAGTGGTGATGCGGGTGCGCTCAGCCCGGGAGGTCGACGCTGAGGGCGACGTCGAAGCTCCCCGCGCCGTTGCGGGCCAGGCCCATCAGCAGCGGCCCGACCCCTTCCAGCCAGCGAGCCATCTCCAGGCCGCCGACGTCGAGGGGGCGCAGCCCGAGGCTCTCGATGAACGTCGACACGCTGGCCTTGGCCCGCGCGTCGCCGGCGAAGAACACGTCCAACGGACGCCCCTGGGCTAGGACGTGGCCGAAGACGGTGTTGAACGCCTTCACGACGTGCGCGCTCGCCGGGGCGGCCTTGGCGATCTCCTGCGCACCGGACGTGCCGTCAGGAGTGACCAGCCCGGAGGCGTCGGCGTTGAACGTGTTGGAGATGTCGATGATGACCTTGCCGGCCAGCGCATCCCCGTACCGGGCGACGACGGACACGGCGCTGGTGTACGGCACGGCGAGGACGACGATGTCGCCATCCGGGACGGTGCCGAATGTCCCCACTGTGGCCCCGCCGCCGAGCTCGTCAGCCAGGTCCTTCGCCTTGGCCGCGTCGCGCCCGACGAGCTCGACGGAGTTACCGCCCGCGACCGCGCGAGTGGCTATGGCGCGGGCCATGCCCCCCAGGCCGATGAAGCTGATGCTGCTCATGGTGAGTGCTCCTTTTCTCTGGTCTGAATCTGAATCTGAATCTGAATTGAATGGCATTCCCAGAGGGCTCAGCCAGCAAATTCGTCGACGCCGAGGGCGAAGTCAAAGTGGCCGACCCCGTTGCCGGCGAGGCCCACCGTGACCAAGCCCATTCCTTCCAGCCAATGCGCCATCTTCAGGCCGCCGGCGTCCAGCGGGCGCAGCCCGAGGCTCTCGATGAATGCCGCCACGTCTGCCTTGGCCTGCGCATTGTCGCCGGCGAAGAAGACGTTGGGCCGCCCGCGAGGGCGTCTCCGCACTCGGCGACGACCGGCACGACGCCGGCGTACAACAGGGCCGTGATGACGATGTCGCCGGCCGGGACGGCGCCCCACTTGCCCGTCGTCGCGCCGCCGCCCAGAGCCTGGGCCAGGTCGTCGGCCTTGGACTGATCGCGCCCCATGACCTCGACGGTGTTGCCGCCCGCTACCGCGAGCGTGCCGATGGCACGGGCCATGTTCCCCGTACCGATGAGGGTGATGCTGCTCATGAGGTGTGCTCTCTTCCTGTTCTCGAGGCGTGGTTCAGATGGCGGTAGTGCCGCCGTCGGCGACCAGTTCCAGGCCGTTGACGTAGCTGGAGTCGTCGGAGGCGAGGAACAGGGCGACGGCGGCGATCTCTTCGGGGCGGCCCATCGTTCCGCGGGGGATGAGGGACTCGAATGCGGCCTTGGTCGCCTCGTCGAACAGCTCTTCCTGCTTGGCGGTGGCGACCTGGCCGGGGGTCAGGACGTTCACCCGGATCTTGCGGTCGCGCAGCTCGTTGAGCCAGACGCGGGCCCACGCCTGCTGGACGGCCTTGCTTCCCGCGTAGAGGCTCCAGCCGGGGAAGGCCCCGAGGGAGGCGTTGGATCCGGTCATGAGGATCGAGCCGTGGTCGTTGATCAGCGGCAGTGCCTTCTGCACGGTGAACAGGGTGCCGCGCACGTTGAGCGAGAAGGCGCGGTCGAACTGTTCCTCGGTGATCTCGCCGAGGACGGCCTCTTCGCCGTTCCCGGCGTGGGCCCACAGCACGTCGATCGAGCCCTTTTCCCGCTTGACGGTGTCGTACAAGCGGTCCAGGTCGTCCAGGTCGGCCGCGTCACCCTGGACGGCGGTGACGTGACGGCCGATCTCCTTGACGGCGTCGTCCAGTGCATCCTTCCGCCGGGCCTGGATGAAGACGTACGCTCCTTCTTCGACGAACAGCTTGGCACCCGCCAGTGCCATACCGGCGGATGCACCGGTGATAACCGCAACCTTGCCATCGAGCTTTCCCACGATCACTCCGTTGAATTGATGGTACCTGAAACAGCTCATTCTGATTCTGGACATGGCAATCAGATCCCGATGCCGAATTCTTGTACCGAATTCGCTCGGGCCCTATGAACGATGCCATTGCCCTTGAGTGGGTGTCCAAGACCTATTTCAGCCGTGGTGATACCCTCAAGGCATTGCCGGACCGGGAGGCTCGATGGATCTGGACCTGCGCAAGCTGCGCTACTTTGTCGCCGTCGCGGACAGGCTGCACTTCGGCCGCGCGGCCGACGAGCTGCACATCGCGCAGCCGGTGCTCAGCCGGCAGATCCGCGCGCTCGAACATGACCTCGGCGCCTCGCTGTTCACCAGGGACAGCCACGGCGTCACGCTGACCGACGCGGGCCGACAGCTGCTGGACGACGCCGGTCCGCTGCTCGCCTCCGCGCACGCGGTCCGGCGCCGGGTGTCCATGGCCGCCCGCGGCAGCCAACGGCTGGTGGTCGGCTTTCGGGCGGGCATCCCGGTCATCCCGGCGGCGCGGAAGTTCGAGACCCGGCATCCGGACGTGGTCGTGGACGTGCAGCGCATGGAATGGGACGACCAGGCCCCGATGCTGCTCGACGGCCGCGTCGACGTCGGCTATGTGCGGCTGCCTATCGACGAGGCCGGCCTGCGCCTGACTCCGCTCTACACCGAGCCGCTCATGGTGGTGCTGCCCGCAGGTCACCGGCTCGCCGGCAAGGAGGAGGTCAGGGAGGCCGACCTGGCCGGTGAGCCGCTGGTCTGGCACGGCGACGCGAGCACGCAGCCCACCACGCGCCCGCACCCCGACTCCGGGCTCCGGGTGCGCGGGGTGGAGGAGAAGCTGGAGCACGTCGCGGCCGGCCGCGGTATCTCGTTCGTGGGGCGTTCGGAGACCGTGTTCTACTCGCGTCCGGACATCAGCTACGTGCCCATTCCGGATCTGGCGCCCGAGCAGGTCTACCTCGCGATGGCGGCATCGCGCACCTCGCCGATAGCCGACGACTTCTTCGCCGCGGCTCTGGCGACCGCTGAGATTACCGCAGAGTGCGGGAACTATGAGATGTGGCAGCGCGCAAACGATGCCGTTTCAAAGCGCGGTTGAGCAGCTCGGCTGACAACAGCAGCGCCAACCGATCTACGGCCGTAGTACTAGAGGGCTCTTGCAACCGATAAGATCCGCCCTGATGATCTACGACTTCCTGATGTTCAACAGGCCGTTCGCCTATACGGCGCTCTCGTTGATCGGTCTGCTGTGCATCGGCCTCGGATTCGTGCTGGTGCGCAGCTCCCGGTACGGCCGTCCTGCCCTCCGGACACTCGCGGTGCTTGCGGTACTGCCGGTCCTCGGGCTCACCCTCGTGCCCGACTTCAAGTTCACGCCCAGCGACTCCGACGGCATACGTTGCGCAGTCCAGTTCGGCGTGCCGAGCCTGAACATCCTCGAGCTGGCAAACATGGCGCTGTTCCTCGTGCCAGTCTTCTTCGCGGCCCTGGCCACCCGACGCCCGCTGGTCCTGTTCGTGGCGGGGGCGGGCCTGTCGGCGCTCGTCGAAGCACTGCAAGGGCTGATTCCCGCCCTCGGGCGTGCCTGCGACACCGACGACTGGGTCATCAACACCTTGGGCGCCGCGGCCGGGGCGTTGCTCGCCCTCGGCGTGCTGGCGCTCGCGAAGCGCATCGGCACGCGCACCGCGGCCGAGGACCGCGACGCCGCCGCGCCGGCAGGCCGCTGATCTGATCCGGCCGGCGGCGGCGACAACTTCGCCGCCGCGCCCTCCCTGTGACACGACCCACCGCACCCGCACAGGCCTTGCTATGTTTACCGTACGTACGGTAAACATTGCTCATGAGGCAGAGCTCCCGCACCGACATCCTTGACGCCGCCCTGCGCGTGGTCGACGCCGTGGGCGGCGCCGACATCACCTACGAGTCCGTCGCCCGCGAGGCCGGCCTGACCAAAGCCGGGCTCATGTACCACTTCCCGTCGAAGGACGCGCTGATGATCGGCGTCATCGAGCACGTCATCGACCGGTGGCAGGCCGAGCTGTGCGAGGTGCTCGCCGTCCCGTTCGAGGAGTCGACACTGGCCCAGCGGGTGCAGGCCTTCGTGAGCTTCGCCGGGCAGGGCGGGGTGACCCAGGGCGAGTTCGTCGTGTTCACCGAGGCGGTCCGGCGCCCCCAGCTCTCGGCCCCGTGGCTGGCCTACCTGCGGGACTGGTTCGGGTTCGGCGAGGGCACCGACACCACGCCCCTCCTGCTGGCGTGGCTGGCCGCGAACGGCCTGTGGATCGCGGAGGCGACCAGCATCCTGACGGTGACACCCGCGCAGCGTGCTGCCGTGCTCGGCACGCTGACCGGCCTGATCGAGGAGGTGTCCGCATGAAGAAGTGGCTCGTCCTGGCCGGCGCCATCCTCCTGGAGGTGACCGCGACCCTCGCCCTGAGTGCGGCGATCGACAACCCCTGGTGGTGGATCCTCGCGGTCGCGGGTTACGGCGGTGCGTTCGTGGCTCTGTCGCTGCTGCTCCGGCTCGGCGCACCGATCGGCGTCGTCTACGGCATCTGGGCGGCCGCCGGCGTGGCCCTGACCGCCGTCATCGCCTCGGTCATCTTCGGGGAGCCGTTCACGCTCACGATCGGTATCGGGATCGCCCTGGTGATCGCGGGCGTCGTCCTGGTCGAGACCGGGCACGACACGCCCGCCGCCGAACCCGCCGAACCGGCCGAGACCGTCAAGGAGATCCGATGACCTGGCTCGTCCTGGCCGGCGCCATCCTCACCGAGGTCGCCGCGACCCTGTCCCTGCGAGCCTCCGAGGGCCTGCGCAAGAAGGCGTGGATCGCCCCGGTCGCCGTCTTCTACCTCACCGCGTTCGGGCTGCTGACCCTGGCCCTCGCGAACGGGATGCCCGTCGGCATCGCGTACGGCATCTGGGCCGCCTGTGGCGTGGCCCTGACCGCCATCGGCGCCCGCGTGTTCTTCCAGGAGAGGCTCACCTGGCGGATGACCGCCGGGATCGTCCTGATCGCGATCGGGGTCTTCGTCATCGAGCTCGGCTCCCAGGCCCACTGACGGCCACCCCGAAGGGATCCTCACCCCGGTAGCGCACTCACCAGGGCGGCGCTTCCTCAATGATTTGTCGGACTAGATGTCATTTCGCTAAGAATTGCCCTCCTACATCACCAGAAATATGGATCAATTCTACCCGGATTTTCCCACGCCTCACGATCCGGATCAAATCGGCGCTGTAATGCCCTGTCAAAGACCCCACACGGTAGTTTGGCGCCCGTGCGATTCCGTACACGGAATCAAAATCGACCACACCCTTGCCGCGACAGATTTTCGTTTCCTCGGGCGGGATCGAGTGGTCTACCCGGCGTAGTACGCCTCACCGATGGCGTGCATCACGCACAACAAGCCGACCCGCTCGACCGGGCACACATCGGCCGAGCGCGCCAAGAGTCGAAGGAGTCTCATCATGGCAGCAAGGTCATACTTGATCCAGTTAACCAACCTCACGGGACTGGCGCTCCGGTTGGACCCCGAAAAGACCGAACTCATACGCGGACGGTGGACCGACGCGCCGCCCGACGTCATCGGGAACTCCAGCACGGCCCACTTCGGTAGCGAGTCCGACGGTTTCATGACCGGCACCGAGGGCCGGGTCACCTACACCTCCAGCTCTGGCGACTTCCTGATCTACTGGGACAATCCCTTCGTGGGTGCCGACGAGACCTCCGTGCAGACGCCGCCGGGCTTCACCGCCAGCAAGGAGGACAGCGGGGGGGACAACGCGACACTCAAGGTCGTGCTCTACGCTGCACCCTGACTCAGATCCGTGGGTAGCGTGATCTGTGTGGCTACCTGAACAGGAGAAGACGCCTTTCGTTGAAGGCGATCGCGCCTGCCGAAGGCTGCGACCGTACTTTCACGGAAGGCGTCTTTTCTGCAATAGGACAAAGGGCCGAGCAACTTTTCATGGGGAATCGTCCCTACCTTCCGCTTTCGCACACGAGCCCGTTCTCGAGTGCGGCCAGGTTCTCGCGCATGATGTCCAGGTAGTCGGCGTCCGGGTCGGACCGGCCCTCGATCGGGTCCAGCTTGGCGGACCTCACCAGATCCCTTCGATGACGGCTGATTGGAGCGCCTGCTGAACAGCGCGTTCGCCGATCTGACCGTGCAGCCGAGCGGCGACGGCATGTCGACGCCGGGCTATGCCTGGAAAGACGACTTCAGGGCGCTGCAACAGGCACGGGGAAAGTGACGCCGGTGAGCTCCTCGGAGACGGTCCACAGGCGCTGCTGGAGGGACTCGTCGTAGGACTGCGGGCTCGAGGCAACCACGTGCGGGTTCCCGCGGCGCTCGCCCTGCCCGTCCGGGCCGTAGTACTGCCCGCCGAGGACCGCCAGGTCGGTGGCGGCGCGCAGGCTGGGCAACGCCCCTCCGGCCGGGCTCTGGCTGACCAGGGGGGCGATGACGGGCGCGATCAGGCGGACGGCGGCGGGCAGGTCGCGGACCAGCTCGGTGCTGGCGAGGCCGGGGTGCGCGACGACGGAGACCGTGGTGCCGCGCGGCGCGAGGCGGCGCTGGAGCTCGTAGGCGAACAGCAGGTTCGCGAGCTTCGACTGCGCATAGGCCGCGGCCCGGTCGTAGGACCGGTCCCACTGCAGGTCGTCGAACTGGATCGCGGCGCCCCGGACGCGGTGGGCGATGCTGCTGACCGTCACCACCCGGGAGCCCTGCACCGGCAGCAGCAGGTCCAGCAGCAGCCCGGTCAGCGCGAAGTGACCGAGGTGGTTGGTGCCGAGCTGCAGCTCGAAGCCGTCCCGCGTGGTCTGCTTGGGCGGCATCATCACGCCGGCGTTGTTGATCAGCAGGTCGATCGAGGTGTGCGTGGCGTGCAGCTCTGCCGCCGCGTCGCGGACGGACTCCAGCGAGGTCAGGTCCAGTGCCTGCACGCGGACGTCGCCGGAGATGCGGGCGGCCGCCTTCTTGCCCTTCTCGACGTCGCGCACGGCCAGCACCACCGTCGCCCCGTGTTCCGCGAGGGCCCGCGCCGTCTCGAAGCCGAGGCCAGTGTTGGCGCCGGTCACCACGGCGACCCGGCCCTTCTGGTCGGGGATGTCGCGCTCGGTCCACTGCTCGCTCATGGTCATGCTCCCTTTTTACGGACCGCTGGTCTCTTGTGGTTCCGACCGTAAGAGACCATCGGTCTGTTGTCAACAGACTGCCGGTCTGTAAACTGGCGGACGTGACATTCCAGCGAGCGCGCAGCGAGGAGCAGCGGGAGATCCGGCGCACGGCGATCCTCGACACCGCGATGGCGATGCTCGACGAGATGCCCGTGGCCGAGGTGGGGCTCAACGAGCTGAGCCGCAGGGTCGGGCTGGCCAAGTCGAACGTGCTGCGCTACTTCGAGTCCCGCGAGGCGATACTGCTCGAGCTGCTGGCCAGCGCCCTGCGGGCGTGGCTCGCGGAGGTGTCGGACGAGCTCGACGCCGACGTCGACCCCGACCTTTCGGCAAGGGAGCGCGGCGACCGGATGGCCGCGGTTCTCGCCGGGTCGCTGGCGCGCCACACGGTGCTGTGCGATCTCGCCAACGCGCAGGCAGGAGTCCTGGAGCACAACGTGTCCGTCGACGTCGTCGTGCGCCACAAGAAGTCCGCCATCGACACGCTGGGGGCCGCGGTCGAGATGATCCACCGCCACGTGCCGGAGCTCGGCGACGGCGCCAGGACCGTGTGCATGACGACCCTGATCCTGGCGGGCGCGATGTCGACGTACTGCCGGCCGTCCGCCAGCGTGCTCGCGGCCTACGAGGCCGACCCCGCGCTGGCCCGGCTCGCACCGGCCCTGCCCTCCGACCTGGAGAGCGCCGTCGCCATGCTGATCAGGGGCGCTCTGGCGCGGTCCGACGCTCGCTGACCCGCGACGTTCGGCCTGGGCTCGGTTCCACCTCTTCAGCGGGGCACGCCTGCTCCCTGTGGACATCCGGTGCCGCGCTCGGCTAACGTTCCGGCCATGACGTCGCACCTGATCAGCCAGGACTGGTGGCCCGCCGAATAGGCGGGCTCGCGACGCATCCACACGTCGAAACGACCGCCTCGCCCCGAGGCGGTCGTTTCGTGTTTCCCCACGAGGCGGTCGGTCCGGGGCGGGCACCCCGAAACCGAGAGGCCTCGCATGTCCCGCATCCCTGGCTCCACCCGCATCGCCCGCTCCAACGGCACCTCCACCGCCAGCCATCCCCTCCTCGACCGGGTCCTGGCCTCCGACGGCTCGCTCCCGTTCGCGCTCCTGCGCCGCGAGGGCGGCACCGAGGTCGAGGTGCTGGTCGGCGACGTCGTCGACGCCGACCTCCTGCGCGACATCCCGCTCGCCGGCGCGCCGGTGCTCGCCGTCGTCCCGTTCCGTCAGGCGCGTGAGCGCGGGTTCACCGTCCACGACGACGGCGCGCCCCTGCGCTGCCTCGTCATTCGCGAGTCGGAGCGGGTCTCCGTGGCGGACGCCGTCGCTGTGCTCCCGCCCGAGCCTGTCGCCGCCGAACCGCTCGGCTTCGACATCCCCGACGAGGAGTACGCGGGCATCGTGCGCCGCGTGATCGACGACGAGATCGGGCGGGGCGCGGGCGCCAACTTCGTCGTGATGCGCCGCTTCGAGGCTCGTACCGACGCGGCGCCCGTAGCCACGCTGGCGTCGTGGTTCCGCGCGCTCCTCACGCACGAGATCGGCGCGTACTGGACGTTCGCGGTGCACGCGCCGGCGCCTGCGACGTCGCGCCCTGCCGCCTCAGGCTCTGCCGCCTCAGGCCCTGCCGCCGAGGCGCTGTCCATGGCGGGCGCCACGCCCGAGCGGCACCTGACCCTGCACGACGGCGTGGCCCGGATGAACCCGATCAGCGGCACGTACCGCCATCCGGCGACCGGCCCCACGCGCGACGGCGTCCTCGATTTCCTGCGCGACACCAAGGAGAACGAGGAGCTCTTCATGGTGGTCGACGAGGAGATGAAGATGATGAGCGCGCTCTGCCCGGACGGCGGGCGCATCGTCGGCCCCTACCTCAAGCAGATGGCCCGCCTCAGCCACACCGAGTACCTGCTGGAGGGCCGTACCACCCTCGACCCGCGCGAGGCACTGCGCCTGACGATGTTCGCGCCCACCGTGACCGGGTCGCCCATGGAGAACGCCTGCACGGTCATCACCCGCCACGAGACGCGCCCGCGCGGCTACTACTCGGGGTTCCTCGCCCTCTTCGAGCCCGAGGCCGCTGAGCCCACGGCGTCGGGCCCCGCGGCCTACTCCCTCGACGCCCCGATCCTCATTCGCACGGCCTATCTGCACGACGGCGGCCGCGTGTCCGTCCCGGCCGGGGCGACCCTCGTGCGCCACTCCGTCCCCGAGCACGAGGTCGCCGAGACGCGGGCCAAGGCGTCCGGCGTGCTGGCCTCGCTCGGGCTGGTGCCGCGCGGCGCCGGGCCCGACGTCGCCGTCGACCTGAACGCGCAGCCCGGCGTCGCCGAGGCGCTGACCGCCCGCAACGGTCAGCTCGCCGGGTTCTGGGTGCGCCCGCAGGACGCCGCCCCCGCGGCGGCGGCGACGGCGTCGGCCGGCCCGAACGTCCTGATCGTCGACCACGAGGACCAGTTCACGACCATGCTCGCGCATCAGCTGCGCCACCTCGGGATGAACGCCCGCATGGTCCGGTGGGACGCCGTCGACGACGTGCTGGCGGACGATCTCGTCGTGCTCGGCCCCGGACCGGGGGACCCGCGCGACCTCGACGACCCGCGCATCGCCTCCATCGCGCGGCGCATCCGCGAGCGTGTCGCCGCGGGGCGGCCGCTGCTCGCGGTCTGCCTCAGCCACCAGGTGCTCGCGGGCCTCGCCGGCTTCCCGATCGACGCGCTGCCCGCGCCGCGCCAGGGCGTGCGGCTCGACGCCGACGTGTTCGGCACCACGGCCGCCATCGGCTACTACAACACCTTCGGCGCGCAGGTCACGACCACCGTCGCTGCGGCCGCCGACAATCCCGTGGCCCGGCTCGCCCTGGAACCGTCCTTCGACGCGGACGGCGTGCTCACGGCCCTGCGCGGCCCCGGCGTCGCCTCGGTGCAGGGACACCTCGAATCGGTGCTCTCGGCCGACGGCCTCACCGTCCTCGACACCCTGACCCGGCACGTCCTGGGCGTCCCGGCGGAGCCGTCCCCGGCACGCTGACGTCCCTGGCGGGCCGAGTGCCTTTCCGCGGGTCGGCGTCATGGTCCAGATCGTGACGCCGACCCCACAGGCGAGCCGGACCATCCGATGTGATCTCATCCGCCGTGGCCCTGCGACACGAATCGTGGAGAGCGGAGGAGCCCGAGATGCTGGGCCTTCGCCAGCGCCTCCTTGCGGTGCGAGACCCGTAGCTTCTGGTAGATCCTGCGGATCTGGGTCCGCACGGTCGTCACCGAGACGCCGAACCGCGCCGCCGTCTGCTCGGCGGTCAGACCCGCGCTCAGCGCGCGGAGCACCTCGCCCTCGCGCGGGGTGAGGTGCACCAGCGGGCCTGACGGCGGGGCGTTGTACCGTGCGGCGGCAGTGCCGTTGTGCAGCGGGTTGGTGACCTGGGCGAGCCGTGCGAGCTGGTCGAGCTCGCCGGACCTTAGCGTGAGGAACGGCGAGATGTGCGCGGGCGTGGAACGCAGGCGTATCGCGGACAGGAACGACGCCGCGGCGCGCTCGGGGTGGCCGGTCCTCAGGTCCGCGGTGGCCAGCACCAGGTAGTGGCCCATCTGGTCGTTCACCGGGAGATCGTTGTGCTGGAGCGCTTCCGACGACAGGCGTATCGCTTCGTGGTGCTCCCCGGCGAGGAGGTGGGCCCAGGAGGCGAACAGCATCAGCGACTCCACCTCGGCGTGGCGGTCCGCAAGATGGAGCACGCGGGTGCCGGCACCGGTGCGCAGGAGGAGCTTCGCCTCGGCGCGCAGGACGAGCTCTCCCGTCATCGTCGTCGGGTCAGGGCGGAGGGCACCGTGCTGCTGGCGGGCGGTGTCGAGCATGCGCAGGCCCTTGTGGGGGTCGCCGAAGTGCGCCTCGTAGCCGGCGTTCGCGAAGGCCACGAAAGGCCAGAGCTCCGTGCTCTGCGTCGCCGGTCCGATCCGTTCGAGCACCCCGGCCGCTGTGTCGGTGTCGCCCTCGTCGACCGCGATGAGGGCGCGGGAGATCTTCGCGCCGAGTGTCGTCTCGTGCTCGATCCAGTCGTGGAGCGGCCCCAAGCGGTCGAGCGTATCGAGCCAGGTGCGGGCGAGATCCAGGTGGCCGCGGTAGGCGGCGAGGAGCGCGAGATTCGCGACGGCGCTCGTACCCGCGAAGTGGGCGTACGGCGGGTCGCCCGCCTCGCCGTGGGCGCGTGTGAACAGCCGGGTCGCTCTGTCCAGTGAACCGGCGAGCGTCGCGGTGAGCCCGCGTTCGGCCGACAGCCATCCAGGACGAGCTGCGGCTCGGACGGCAGCCCAGGGCAGCGCTGGCTGTGTCGCCCCCAGCGTGATCGCCGCGTCCGTCCACGCGCCCAGGTACTCGGCCCCGTTGAAGTCCCCGCGCGCGCGCCCGGAGACGACGGCGGCCGCACCCGCGGTCACCAGATCGCCGGACCGAGTGAACGATCCCAGCCGCTTGCCGTAGCGCTGGCCCGTCACCACGTAGAACTGGAGCGTCCGGCGCAGCTGCTGGTGGTTTCCCGCGGCGAAACCCGTGCGCTGGTAGGCGAGCAGGACGGCGTGCAACAGGCGCGGACGAGATTCGAACACCGCGGCGGGAACCCCGTCCACGGCGCGCAGCATCTCAGGCGCGAACGTGTTCGCCAGGTCGTACCAGAGGTTGTCGAACAGAGCCTCTATCCGGTCCAGGTCACCGGATCGAAGCCCTGCGCGGATCACTGTGTCGCTCGGCAAGTCCGGTATTTCGGGTGAAGTGGCCACACTTCGGATCCTGCCTCGACAACGATGTCGCCGCGCAGGCAGGCCGGGTGAATTCGATGTCAGAACTGATGACACAACTGATGATCTTTGCCAGTCCAGCCGACACATGGCGCGCTCCTCGACGTCCTATGGGAGGTGCGGGAGCACGCGAGGGGCGCGTGCGAACAGGAAGGGACATCCATGCAGCGTTCGTCTGAAGGTCGCACCGGTCGCACGAGAAAGCGCCACTCGGCGGGAACGCAGGAGTCACGCGGCGCTCGCCACAGTCTCCTGAGACGCCTGATCGGTGGCGCGATGGCCGCGGTGACGGCCTGCACCGGGCTCGTGGCCGCGACGGCGGCGCCGGCGGCCGCGGCGCCCGTCTACGAGATCACCGGCGAGTGGGAGGCAGGCACGCCGACCGTCGTGACGTCCGGCGACGTCGTCACCGGCGTGTGGCGGGTGAACGTGAACGACGACGCCGCGGCGCCGTCGAACGAGCCGGTCGACAACGTGACCTTCAGCGTCACGCTCGAGAACGGCGTCTTCGGCGAGCTGCCGGACGCGTGCCTCACCGACGGCGTCGACCCGGCCTCGGCGATCTCCGCGGACGGCGCGACCCTCACCTGCAACCTCGGCACCAAGCACCAGGGCACCGCCGTCGTGATCCAGACGCCGATCGAGGCGGACGGGCCGACCGGGAGCCAGCTCTCGGCGTCGGGCACCATCGCCGGGCAGACCGCCGACCTGGTCCCGATCGACATCGTCAACGAGTTCGGGATGGACATGCGGTGGGATACGGGTGCCGCGAACTTCGCCCAGGGTGACGGGTACTTCGAGGTCGACTACGAGTGGACGCTGAGCATCGCGCGGCGCAGTGATCCTGGCCCTCAGTCGATCACCTACGACCTCACGATCGACTCGCAGCAGGGTGGCGCGATCGAGGTCGCCCCCCAGGGCTGCACGCCCTACTCGATCGCCCCGCCGGCCAACGGCCACCCGTGGTCCGGCGGCGATCACCCGGCGGACCGGATGACCTCGTTCGTGGACAGCTGCACGATCACGCAGACGGGACCCGGCACCTTCCAGCTGACGCTCAGCGGCATCGACTACGAGCCGACCGAACCGCCGACCCTCGACTCCGCGGGGCAGCGACTGCCCGTCGACGAGGTCGCCCTCGCTTCCGGATCCGTCTGGGTGCGGGTGCTCACGACGAGCTCCGGCTCGGCGGAGCTGACCTCGAGCGCTCCGACCTACACGTCGACGACGGGTCTCACCGCGCAGGACGTTCCCGACAACAACGCCGAGTCCAAGGCATGGACGACTCCGGGCACGTACTCCTCGGGCTGGGGTCGCGGCTACACGGGCAGCGGTGGCACCACGTGGGACGACACGTACTACGTGGCGGCCGGGACGACGATCGGCCAGTACATGGACACGGCCTACCAGCTGCACACGGCCCGGCCCGACGACGACCTCGTGGGGATGTGCGCCGCGCTGGACACCCGGTACGTGACGTTCCACAGCCTCCAGTGGGGTAACCCGCCGGGTGGCGTGGACGGCGCGACGGTGGAGTACTACACGGGCGGCGACCCGACCCTCGACCCGGCCGGCGGTTCCTACGACCCCGACGCGTTCTACTGCGGTGGCGACGGCGCCTGGAGTACGACGCTGCCGTCCGACCTGAGCCAGGTGCGTGCCGTCCGGGTCATCCTGACCCAGGGAGCCGCCGAGGCGACGAGCCTCTCCCACATCACTCCGGTGGTGTTCCAGACCATCAAGCCGGACACCCCCGTCGGCACCGACGTGTGGTCCTTCTTCTCGGGCATCGTCGACCTCGACCCCGCCGACGACTGGTGGGACGGGACGGGCTGCATCCTGGACACACCCGATCTCCGGTATCCCTGCACCACCGGGTTCCGCGACGTCGTCCGGGTGATCACGGCGACGCCGGCCGTCTCCAAGTCGGCGGATCGCAGCGTGGTCACACCCGGTCAGCCGGCGACGTACACGCTCACGTACTCGGCGAACGGTGCGGGTTCGATCCCGGAGACTGTTGACGACTTCCAGCTCGTGGACACGTTGCCTCTCGGTATGACGTACGTGACTGGTTCTGCGGCGCCCGAGCCGGTGGTCAGCACCAACGGTGACGGTCAGCAGGTCCTGACGTGGACGCTCGACGGGGTACCCACGAACACGAACGTGCCTCTGACCTATCAGGCGGTGGCCGATGACTCGGTCGAACCAGGCATGACGCTGGAGAACACCGTCACGGCCACGTTCGGCGGCCAGAGCAGGACGGCTACCGCGCAGGTGACGGTCTCGACGTCGGGCTACACGACGATCGGGAAGTCGGCGGACACACCGTTCATCCCGAACGTGGCCGGCGACGGCGTGGGTGCGGGTTCGTGGACGGTGACGCTGCGGTCGTTCGACCCGCTGGCGCAGTCGTTCACCGACGCCATCGACATCCTGCCGTACAACGGCGACGACCGCGGGACGGACTTCGCCGGTGACTACTCGCTGACCGGCGTGGACGCGGTCGCGGGCACCACCGTGTACTACACGACGGCGGACCCGGCCTCGCTCAGCGACGACCCGGGGGACGAGTCCAACGGAGCCGCAGGCGACCCGGCAGGTAACTCCGTCGGCTGGACCACGACGTTCACCCCGGACGCGACGGCAGTGCGGGTGATCGGGCTGGAGCTGGCGCCCGGGGCGACACAGGCGTTCACGGTCGAGGTCGAGACGGACGGCGTCGAGGGCGGCGACATGCTGGTCAACCGGGCCCAGGCTCGTGACGGCCACACCGAGCTGGTGATGCGTACCTCGGCCCCGATCACCGTGGCGAACTACTACTCGGCGTCGCTGAAGAAGTACGTGCAGGACTCCAGCGGTGAGTGGCGCGACGCGAACACCGTGGAGGACTACCCCACGTACAAGCCGGGGGACACGGTTCCGTACCGGATCGTGGTCGAGAACACCGGCCAGGGCACTCTGACCAACCTGGTGATCACCGACGACCTGTTCCCCGAGGGTTCGTTCACGGTGGCCGAGCTCGCTCCTGGCGACCAGGAGGTCCACGAGTTCGAGACCGTCCTCGACGAGAGTGGCCCCGCCACGATGGTGAACACGGCGTGCGGTGCCGCGGACGTCCCCGACGACTCCGAGCTGGCCCCGACGATCAACTGCGATCCGGCGGGGCTCGAGATGGAGGGCGACCTGACGCACGAGAAGACGCTGATCTCGGCGAAGCCGGTCGGCGACGGTCAGTGGGAGGTCGTCTACGGGATCGAGGTGAGCAACACGACGGCGGTGTCCGCGTCGTACACGCTGGACGACGAGCTGCACTTCGCCGAGGAGGCGACCATCGTCTCGGCCGAGGTGACCCAGTCGCCGGACGGCGTGACTCTGGCCGAGCCCGCATGGGACGGTCAGGGCAACCTGAACATCGCGTCCGAGGTGCCGCTCGTCGGTGACGAGGACGACGGATACGCACCGCACGAGTACGTGCTGACCGTGATCGCGGACGTCCCGCTGCAGGTGCCCGGCGCGGGCAGCACGGACGACCCGACCGCCTGCGGCCCCGAGGGTGACGACTCCGACACGGCGTTCAACAACACGTCCGCGATGACGGACTCGGCAGGTGCGGTCGAGGAGGATCAGGCGTGCGCGCCGATCCCGTCCATCGGCATCACCAAGTCGGTGGTCGGCGACCCTGTTGCCGGCAAGGACGGGACGTGGACGATCACGTACGCGATCGCGGCTGTCAACACCGGTGACGCCGAGGGCACGTACACGCTCACCGACCGCCTCCGGTTCGGTGCGGGCATCACCGTCACCTCCGCGCACGTGACGGCGACGCCCAAGGGCGTGACCGCTGCCACGTCCTGGACGGGCCAGGGTATCGAGGGCAAGGACGCGAACGTGGTGGCCGCCGACGTGGCCCTGCCCGCTGGGGGCAAGCACACCTACCGGGTGCAGGTCCAGGCCACGGTCAAGGACGATGCGACGGACGGGTCCACCTTCACGTGCCCCGAGCCCGGCTCCGGCAAGCCGGGCGGGTTCGCGAACACCGCCGGCATCGCGCACAACGACCTGACCGACGCCGCGGACGCCTGCGCGGCACCGGACGAGCCCGGGGCGTCGGCCGATCCCGGGAACCTCGGTGGTCCCGGGGACCCCGGAGACCTCGGGACACCGAGTGACCCGCCGCCCCTTGCCATGACGGGCGCCGACATCGGCTGGATCGCCGCAGGAGGTGCACTCCTGATCCTGCTCGGCGCGCTGGCGATCATCGTCTCGCGTCACCGCCGCACCATCGGCTGACGAGCTGAGACCGGAAGCCCTGCCCACGGCCGACCAGGTCGTGGGCAGGGCCTTCATTTGCACAGTCACCTTCCCGCCCGTCATCCTGGTCCTCGCTCAGCGCCGAGCAGCTCGCGGCGGCAGCTGATCCCCGCCTACGAAGGGACCTCCCTGTGACCCACTCGCTGCCCCCGATCGACCCCGCGGCGCTGCCGCCCGCGGTCGACGTCTCCGACAACGCGAGCGCCCTCGCCGAGGTCCGCGCCGTCATCGACGCCGGCCCCTACCGCGACGACTGGGACTCGCTGCGGGCCTATACCCCGCCGCGGTGGTACGAGGACGCCAAGTTCGGCATCTTCATCCACTGGGGCGTCTACTCCGTGCCCGCCTTCAACAACGAGTGGTACTCGCGGGCGATGTACCAGCCGGGGACTTCCGAGTTCGAGCACCATGTGGCGACCTATGGCCCGCACCGCGACTTCGGCTACAAGGACTTCATCCCGTCCTTCACCATGGAGCGGTTCGACCCGGACGCGTGGGCCGAGCTGTTCCGGCGCGCGGGCGCCCAGTTCGTCGTCCCGGTCGCCGAGCATCACGACGGGTTTGCCATGTACGACACCGATCGTTCGCGCTGGAGCGCCGCCCGCATGGGGCCCGAGCGGGACGTGTTCGGGGACCTGGCCGAGGCGACCGACCGGGCCTGGATGGTGCGCGGCGCGTCCACGCACCGCGCGGAGCACTGGTTCTTCATGAACGGCGGCGCGCGGTTCGACTCGGACGTCCTCGTCCCCGAGTACCAGGACTTCTACGGCCCCGCGCAGCGCGAGGAGACCGCGCCGCACGAGCGGTTCCTGGAGGACTGGCTGCTGCGGACCGTGGAGATCATCGACCGCTACCGCCCGCAGGTGCTGTGGTTCGACTGGTGGATCGAGCAGCCGGCCTTCAAGCCGTACCTTGCGCAGCTCGCCGCGTACTACTACAACCGCGCGGCGCAGTGGGGACGCGAGGTGGTCATCAACTACAAGTGGGACGCGTTCGCCGAGGGATCGGCCGTGTACGACATCGAGCGCGGCACGATGGGCGCTATCCGGCCGCAGGTCTGGCAGAACGACACCTCCGTGTCGAAGACCTCGTGGGCGTGGGTGGACGGCCACGTGTACAAGTCGGCCGACGACCTGATCGCCGAGCTCGCGGACGTCGTCTCGAAGAACGGCGTGCTCCTGCTCAACATCGGCCCCAAGCCGGACGGCACCATCCCGGACGAGGAGCAGACCCTGCTGCGTGAGGTCGGGGCCTGGCTCGACCGCAACGGCGAGGCCATCTACGGCACGAGGCCGTGGGTGATCGCGAGCGAGGGGCCGACGGAGGTCGCGGTGGGCTCGTTCGTCGACGGCGAGGACCGTGCGTTCACCGGTGCCGACTTCCGGTTCACGGCACGGCAGCACGTGACCGGCGAGTACGTCTACGCGATCCCGCTGGCCGAGCCCGTCGACGGCGTCCTGCGGATCCGGGCCTTCGGCCGGGGTGCCGGCCTGCTGACGCGCCCGATCAAGGAGGTGACGGTGCTCGGCGGGTCCGGGCCCGTCGACTGGGAGCAGACCGCAGGGGAGCTGATCGTGCGAACGACGGGTCCCGCGGTGGTGAAGCTGTTCCTCGAGCCCGAGGAGGTCCAGCCGCGCACGGACTTCCTGCACTGACAGCGTGTCCGGCGCTCCCCGTGGTCCCCTGGGCGTCCTGCGCGTCGAGGACGTCCAGGGCGCCGGGGTGTGGATATCCCCCCTGCTGCTCACGGGTGGGCCCCATAGCAGGCCAGACGCGCATTTTCGTAGCGTCGTCGCTGTGCCCGCACAACCCGGCGGGGACCGCGTCCTACGCGATCTACATCATGGTGCTCATGCTCGTCGGGTACGCGGCGATCACCATGATCAACACCCGGGTGTCCAGCACGGCGGCGCGCCGGCGCGAGTTCGGGCTGCAGCGGCTCGTGGGCTCGACCCGCCGTCAGGTGATGCAGATGGTCGGGACGGAGGCCGCGATCGTGGCCGTCACCGGCGTCGCACTGGGCACGATCGCTGCGCTCGGGATCCTGGTCCCGGTCAGCGTCAAGCGCCTCGGCTCGGTGATCCCCGCCGGATCCCCGCTGGTCTACGCGGCGATCGTCGGGCTGGTCGTCCTGATCACCGTCGGCGCCACGCTGCTGCCCGCGTGGCAGGCGACGCGCGGCCGGCCGGCCGAGTCGGCGGTCGCCGTCGAGTAGCTGTCCCCGCCCGGTCGTCGCCCCCAGGTTCGTCGCTCCCGCCGCCTCGGCGGGGCGACGAACCGAGCGGTAGCGAGAGCGACGACGTGGACGCTCAGACCTGCGTTGCGGCCCGACCGGTCGCCGCACTGGCCGCGTACAGGAGCTCCTTCAGGCCCGGGACGGCCTCGTGGTCGGGGTGCCAGACCAGCCGGAGGCTGAGCTCACCGGTGTCGAAGGCGAGCCGGGTGAGCCTGCCGGAGGCGAGCTCCTCGGTGACGGCGAAGTCGGGCACGAGCGAGACGCCCATGCCCTGCTCGACCCAGGCCTTGATGACGTGGACGCCGCCGACCCGCACCCGCTCCACCTCGGAGCCGAGGAGCTGCTGCCCGCGCAGCCAGAACGTGCAGGCGGGCGAGTTGGTGAGGACCTTCTCGCCGCGCAGGTCGGCCCGGACGACCCGCGCGGCTCCGGCGAGCCGGTGGCCGGGGGCGGCGATCAGGGCGAGCGGGACGGTGTCGACGTCGCAGAACCGCAGCGGCGCATCGGGTGCGGCGAAGCCAAGGTCGCCGAGGCTGCCGCCGGTGTCGAGCAGCAGGGCCGCCTCGAGGTCCCCGTCCGCGACGAGGGCGAGCAGCCGGTCCCGGGCGGTCTCGGGCCGCACCTCGACGCGCAGGCCCGGGCGACGTCCGGCGAGCCTGCCGAGGATCGCGGGGACATGGGTCGCGACGATGGTCTCCAAGGCCCCCAGCCGGAGCTCGGGCTGCGTGTCGGCGACCTCGCGCCGGGCCCGCTCGGCGCCTTCGAGGAGGCTCGCGGCCCAGGGGCGCAGCCGCTCTCCGGCCGCGGTCGGCCGCATCCCCTTGGGGGTCCGGTCGAACAGGGCGGTGCCGAGCGAGGCCTCCAGGACCCGGATCTGCTCGGACACCGAGGACGGGGCCATGTCCAGGGCGATGGCGGCGGCGGTCACGGTGCGGTGCTCGGCGACGGCCGCGAAGACGCGCAGCTGGCGTAGTTCCATGCACGCACCAACCACCAGCGGCGTTCGGATCTTCCGAACGCGGCCTTCGGGGCCGCCGGTGGAGCGCCGCGTCCCGTGCGGGCGAGGGTTGCGCCCATGACCGCCACGCTCGCGCCCCCGAAGACCCACCCGCTCATCCTGCTCGGCATCTCGATCGGCTACGGCCTCACCATCCTGGACAGCACCATCATGGCCGCGGCCGAAGCCGACCTCAGCAACACGCTCGGCGCCAGCACCTCGTCCCTGCAGTGGACGGTGGCGGCGTACACGGTGGTGCTCGGAGCGTTCCTGCTCACCGCCGGGGCTGCCGTCGACCGGTTCGGCGCCCACCGGGTCTTCCGCGCGGGCGTGGTCGCGTTCGGCCTGCTCTCCCTGGCGGGGGCACTCGCTCCGAACCTGGCCGCCCTCACCGGAGTCCGGGCGCTCATGGGCCTTGCGGCCGCCGCTTGCATGCCCGCCTCGATGTCCCTGATCACCCAGCTCTACACCGACCCGCGCCGCCGCGCCGGAGCCATCGGGGCATGGGCGGCGATCAGTGGCGGTGCGATGGCCGCCGGGCCCGTCGTCGGCGGCGCCGTCGTCGCCCTCGCGGGCTGGCAGGGGATCTTCTGGATCAACGTCCCCCTCGCCGCCGTGGCCCTCGGGCTCACCGCCTCCCCGGCCCTGCGCGGCTCCCGCACCGACCGCCCGATCGACTGGGCTTCCCAGCTGTCCGCCTGCGCCGCGATGGGCCTCGGCATCGACGCACTCATCGCACTCGGATCCGGAGCGACCGGCCACGCCGCCGTCTCGGCCGCCGCCACCGCACTCGCCGCCACCCTCTTCGCTCGCCTGGAACGGCGCAGCACGTCTCCCGTCCTCAACCCCGCCGTGCTGCGCGCCGGCAACGTCGGCCCCGCCCTGCTCGCGGGCGGCGCCGTCAACTTCGCGGTCTCGGGCACCCTGTTCGTCCTCCCGCTGTACTTCCAGCGCACCCTCCACCTGGACGCGCTCCAGACCGGGCTCGCGTTCGTCCCGATGACCGCCGCGTTCGGCTTCGTACCGATCCTCACGGGCAAGATCATCGCCAGGACCGGGCCACGCCGCCCGATCCTCATCGGCCTGGCGCTCCTGGCGACAGGCGCGACGGGCCTGGCCGCGGCGACCGCGACCGGCGCCCCCCTGGCGCTCACGCTCGTCACGTCGGCCTGCCTCGGCGTCGGCGTCACCTTCGCGATCCCCGCCCTCATCGCTCTCGTGACCGGGGCCGCCCCGGCAGGCACGGCCGGTGCCGCGGGAGGCTTTCTCAACGCGACCCGGATGACGGCCGCCACGGTGGGCGTGGCCGTCATGGGCTCGATCGCAGGGGTGGACGGCGGCGCGGGCGAGACCGCGCTGGCCGTCGCGCTCGCGGCAGCGGTCTGCGCGGCTGTGCTGGCCTGCTCCGCGGCCCGCATCCGGACCGCGTGACGGGGAACGGTGGCCGAGATCAACCAGCACGGCGCTCGACCGTGGTCCACGGTCGAGCGCCGTGCACGCGCCGGATCGGCGTCAGACAGCCGGAGCGGGCTCCGGCAGCACGAGCGCCGAGTGGGCCGGCTGCGGGGTCGTGGCGGGCATCGCCACGAGGTCACGCAGCATGGCGTTGCGCTGCTCCAGGGCCTCGGCGGTGGTGGGGAAGAGCCGGGCGCCGCCCTTGTCGACCAGTGCCTGGTTCATCGTCACGAACTCCCGGGTGTCGCGCTCGTAGGCGCAGAACGCCGCGACGTGGTCGCCGTGGGTGGCCAGGGACCTGGCGAGCATGTAGGCGCCGACGAGCGCGAGGCTGGAACCCTGCCCGGTCAGGAAGGACGGCGCGTACGCCGCGTCGCCGACGAGCGCCACCCGCCCGCTCGACCAGGCCGGCATGCGGATCTGGCCGGCCGTGTCGAAGAAGAGGTCGTCCGCCTCGTACATGGCCTTGACCAGCGAGGGGACCTCCCAGCCCGCGCCGGCGTAGGTCCTGGCGACCAGCTCCCGCTGGGCCTCCGGGTCCCGGAGGACGTCGAGCGGCTGCTCCGGCTGGTGGAAGTTCAGGAACGCGTGCACCTCGTCGTGGGTCTCGCCGGTGGCGTAGAGCGCAGCGGCCCTGCCGGGGGTGTTCCACATCATGAGCTCGCGCGAGAGCCCGAAGGTGTTGGGCATGGTAAAGACGACGAAGCCGTAGCCCAGGTAGCGGTGGAACTCCGGCTCGGGGCCGAACACGATCCTCCGGGTGCCCGAGTGCATGCCGTCGGCGCCGACCACCAGGTCGAACGTGCGCTGCTTTCCGCTGCGGAAGGTGACGTCGACTCCGTGCGGGTTCTCGTCGAGGGTGTCGACGGAGTCGTCGAACACGAACTCCACGTCGTCCCGGACCGTCGCGTACAGGGCCGCGGTCAGGTCCCCGCGGCCTATCTCGAGGTCCTGCCCCTCGACGCTCCCGGCCACCGCGTACGGGTGGAGGGCGACCACCTCACCGCCGTCGGCGCCGAGGAAGGTGAACCGCCCGGTGTCGATGTGCGCCTGCTGGAGCTGCGGCAGGATCCCCATCCGGCGCACCACCTCGATGGCGGTGCCGCGGACGTCGATCGGGTAGCCGCCGCCGCGCGGCGCGCTCGCCTTCTCGACCACGGTGACCGCGAACCCGTACCGGTGCAGCCAGTACGCGAGCGTGGGTCCGGCGAGGCTGGCCCCGGAGATCAGGACCTCGCGCTGGGATGTGTTCAGAGATGTCATGCCTGGACTTCCTTCTTCATGGAGCGGACGACGATCAGGGACAGCGCGGCGACGGCGGCCGCGACCACGAAGCCGGTGACGAAGGCGGACTCGGCCGGCAGCCCCGGCACCGAGCCGATGCCCGCGGCGAGGATCGAGCCGGCGACCTGGCCGCCCGCGACGGCGCCGATCAGCCGGATCACCACGAGCAGGCTCGTCGCGATGCCGGTGTCCTTGGCCGCAACCGCCGTAGCGGTGCTGGCGAGCAGCGCCGTCGTGGCCAGGCCCCCGGCGAAGGCGACCAGGGCCCGCACGACGACGAGCTGCCACGCGGCGTCGTGCATCGCCGCCACGCCGATGAGGAGGCCCGCTGTGGCGACGGCGCTCGCGGTCACCACGGCACGCGTGCCATAGCGCTGGACCGCCAGCCCGCCGACCGAGCCCGCGACCACACCGGCGAGGTGGCCGGGCAGGATGAACAGCCCGATCTCGGTGGTGCCGGCCCCGAAGCCGTAGCCGTCGCCGGAGACCTCGAACAGCTTGGGGATGACGGTGTTCAGCATCGCGGAGGTGGCCGCGATGCCGGCGGTGAGCACGCTCGCGCTCCACATGGCGGGCGCCGCCAGCATGCGAAGGTCGACCATCGGCGAGACGGCCCGGCGCTCGACGGACACCCAGGCCGCGGCGAGCGCGGCCACGAGCAGCACGACGACGCCGACCACCAGCGGGGGCACGCCGCCACCGGCCACCACCAGGAGCCCGAGCGTGAGCGCGAGCAGCGTGGCGCTCAGCAGGGCCACGCCCGGCCAGTCGATGGCGGTGTCGTGCTCGGCGGGCGGGTCGTCCGGCATCAGCCGGTGCACGACGAGCGTCGCCGCGATGATCACCATCGTCGGCGCCCCGAAGATCCAGTGCCAGGACAGCCCCTCGGCCAGCGGCCCGGCGGTCAGCGTCCCGACGATGCCGCCGGCGGTGAACAGCGCGCTGACCACGCCGATGGCGACCTGGGTCTGCCCCGGCGGGAAGTTCTTGCGCACCAGGATGAACGACAGGGGCAGCGCGCCGACCATCGCGCCCTGCAGCATCTGCCCGGCCAGCAGCACCGGCAGGTTCGGCGCCAGGCTGGACAGCAGGCCGCCGGCCGAGACCAGCGCCATCAGCACCAGCAGCACGCGCTTGCCGCCGTAGCGGTCGCCGAGCTTGCCCGCGATGGGCGCGACGACGGCGCCCGTGACCAGCAGCGTGCTGACGATCAGCGCCGCCCCGGCCGAGTCGATGCCGAGCTCGCGCTCCAGCATGGGCCGGGCCGGGTCCACCACGGTCTGCAGGGTGCCCAGGGCGAGCGCGAGGACGCCCAGGGCTCCGACCGCCGGCTTCCCGATGCGTGCGGGGCTCCGCCCTTCGACGGGGGGCGGGAATTCGAGAGTTATCTCCATGCCTCGAACCTAAATTCGGACACCGCCCCCCGAAATGGTGCCCTCCGCCGCCCCAGTCGGGGGCTGTCCCCCTCCCGCCAAAAGCTCGCCACCCCGATCGTTGAGTGCTGGGGATTTGTTGAGTGAGACCGGTTCAGTCGACAAATACCCAGCACTCAACGGGGCGGGGGTTCGGCGGTCTGGTCCTCCTTGATCAGAGCCATGGGCTGACGCCGGCGCGACCGGACGAGGCCGTCGATCGCGGGGTGTCATGATGGGCGGCGTGGTGAAGATGAGCGACGTGGCACGCGAGGCCGGCGTCTCGAAGATGACGGTCTCGAACGTCATCAACGGGCGGCCGGGTGCGAGCGACGACACTCGCGCCCGCGTGCTCGAGGCGGTGGCCCACCTGGGCTACCGCGTGAACGCGACGGCGCGCCAGCTCCGGGCCGGCCGCAGCGGCGCCATCGGCCTGCTGGTTCCGCACCTCGACGGGCCGTACTACTCGCACCTCGCCGCCCGCCTGGACACCCTGGCGCAGGCGCGGGGGTACCACGTCATCATCGAGCGCACCGGCGCGAGCAGGGAGGGCGAGCTCGCCGCCATCTCCGCCGAGCGGGTGCGGCCGTATGACGGCCTGGTGTTCAGCCCGGTGCAGATCGACACCGCGGACGTGAGCCGCGCCGGCATCGAGGTCCCGGTCGTGCTGCTCGGTGAGCGGCGGCTGGCCGGCGAGTACGACCACGTGATGATGGACAACGTCGGCGGCGCCGAGCTCGCGACGTCGTACATGCTCGAACGCGGCGCCCGGCGCATCGCCCTGATCGGCGGCCGCCCGGACGAGGGCGTCGACAGCATGGCGACGCTCCGCAGCCGTGGCTACCGCAACGCGCACACGAAGGCGGGCCTGCCGGTCGACGAGCGGCTCGTCGTCGACGCCGCGTCGTTCACCACGAAGGACGGCCACGAGGCCGTCATGCGGCTCCACCGCGACGGCGTCCGGTTCGACGGGGCGTTCGCCCTGACCGACGCCGCCGCGATGGGCGCCCTGCGCGCGCTGGCGGACCTCGGCCTGCGCGTGCCCGACGACGTCCAGGTGGTCGGCTTCGACAACGACGCCGAGGGCGAGTACCTCATCCCGCGCCTGACCACCATGGACCCCGACAACGACTCGATGGCCGAGCGCATCATGGAGCTGCTCCTGCGCCGGGTCGAGGCCGGTGGGGCGGACGTGGGCGACGTGGTGGAGCAGGTGATGTCGGCGCGGATCGTCGTGCGCGAGTCGACGCTCGCGCGCGCACCCGGTCGGTGTCAACGGTCCGGCGGTGGGGCGCCGAGCCGCTGGTGGGAGGCCGGGTAGGAGAGACGGACCCGGCGAGCGGGTGCCCGCTCGGCTGCTAGTGGTCTGGCCACCGTCAGAGCGTCGTGCCGGTCTCCTGTGCGAGCGCCTGAAGGAGCCGGTCCTGGAAGGTGACGTCGTGGGCCGCCAGGTGCGGCTCCTGCCGCTCCTGGTGGTACCAGTAGCCGCTGGTGGTCAGCGCCTTGGGGTCGTCGCTGGTGGCGAGCCACTCCTGCGTGCGATGGCCCAGCTCGAGATCGTCGGGCGCGCCGGGCCCGCCCATCCGCGTGGGCACCCAGCCCGGGTCGACGGCGTTGCTCAGCACCTCCGGGCGCAGGCGCGCGACCGCTGCCGCCAGGGCGGTGACGAACAGCTTGCTGTCGCCGTACGAGCCGGGCGTGCGGCCCGACCAGTCGACCCGGTCGACGGACGGACGGCCGCTGAAGTGCGAGCCGCTGCTCAGGTATACGAGGCGACGGGGCTCGGGCAGCAGGGCCGTGAGGAGGTACGGGGCGATGATGTTGACCGGCATGACGGCGCGGCCGCTCCACACTCCGGCGTTGTGGATGACGGCGTCCAGCGGGGCGGCGTCCGCCAGCTCGGAGGCGACGCCGCGGACAGCGTCGCGGTCGGCGAAGTCGCCCACCACGAGCTGTGCGCCTTGGTCGACGAGCTCGCGGAGGGCCGCTGCCCGGCTCGGGTTCCGGGCGTGCACGACTACCTCGTGGCCCTGCGACAGGAGCGTGTCGGCCGCCGCGCGGCCCAGCCCGTCTGCGGAGCCGGTGACCAGGATGCGGCTCACGATCGCACCTCGTGCGCACTGTGGTGGTTCATGGTGTCCACGCTAATCCGGGTCACCGACAGTCTGGGAGGGCCTGCCAGAGCCACCTGTCGTCCACCACTATGCATGAACCGTAAGGTTCACCCGTGCGCGTACTCCTGGTAGAAGACGACGAGCCGGTCGCCCAGTCGCTCCGTCGTGGTCTGGTGCGGTACGGCTTCGCCGTGGAGTGGGTGACGACGGGACGTGCGGCGCTGGCGGCGGTGGATGCCGTCGGTAGCCCAGCCGACGACGCGCAGGACGGGCGCGCGTCCTACGACGTCGTCCTGCTCGATCTCGGGCTGCCCGACGCCGAGGGCCTCGACGTGTGCAAGGCGCTGCGCGAGCGCGGCGACGTGCCGATCATCGTGATCAGCGCCCGCAGCGACGAGGCCGATCGCGTCGTCGGCCTGGAGCTCGGGGCGGACGACTACGTCACCAAGCCCTTCGGTGTGCGGGAGGTCATCGCCCGGATCAGGGCGGTGCTGCGCCGGACCCAGCCGTCCGGGCCGCCGGGATCGCGCGCCGGCGTCCCTCCGAGCCCGGACCGGTACGGCTCCCGGCTCAGCGTCGACCGCCGCGCGGCGCGGGTCCGCCTGGACGGCGAACAGGTGGCGCTGACGCCTAAGGAGTACGACCTGCTGTCCTTCCTCACCGAGGAGCCGGGCGCGCTGATGTCCCGCGAGCAGATCATGGAAGCCGTCTGGGACGCCCACTGGTTCGGGCCGACGAAGACTCTCGACGTCCACGTGGCGGCGCTGCGGCGCAAGCTGGCCGGGGCGATCACCATCGAGGCGGTACGCGGGGTCGGATTCCGCCTGGAGATCGTCGAGGACGGGGCCCCTGCGTCGTGATCCGCCGGCTGATCGTCAGCTACGTGCTGCTCGTCGCGGTCGCCCTGGCCGCGTTCACCGTCCCGGTGGCCGTGACGCTCACAGGCCAGCTCCGCGGGGACACCGGCGCCTCCGTGCAGCGCGAGGCGACCACCATGGCGCTGCTGCTCGGCGCCGGGGACGCCGCCTCCCGGGACGCGCTGGTGCAGATGGTCGGGGCGTACGCCGTCGAGACGGACAGCACGGTCCAGGCCATCTACGTGGGCACGGACACGGGCACGGACGCCGACGGCGGCGCGGTGCCGGGCCTGCCCGAGCCCGTTCGGGACGCGGCCCTCGACCGGGCCTTGCGCGAGGGGAGGCCGACCACCGACTGGGGCTCCTCCTGGTTCTGGGGACCCCACCTGGTGATCACGGTCCCGGCCCGCGAGCCGGTCGCGAGCGGGAACGGCGACGGCAGCGACCAGGTGGTGGGCGCCGTCCGCGTCAGCTTCCCGACCGAGGGGCTCACCGACCGGTTCTGGACCATCTGGGGCTTCCGGGCGGTCCTGGCCGTCGGAGTCCTCGTGGTGGCCGCTGGCCTCGGCTACCTGGCGGCCCGGTGGCTGACCCGGCCCCTCCGCCAGCTCAACGCGATGGCGAGCCGGTTCAGCGACGGCGACCTGACGGCGCGCTCGCCGGTCACCGGACCGCACGAGACGCAGACCCTCGCCCGGACCCTCAATCAGGGTGCCGAGCGCCTCGACACCCTGGTCGCCGCGCAGCGGATCTTCGTCGCCGACGCGTCGCACCAGCTGCGCACGCCGCTCACCGCGCTGCGCCTGTCCCTGGACAACATCGCGGACGGCGTCGACGACCCGTACGTGACGGAGGACGTGGAGCAGGCCACCGCCGAGGTCGTGCGGATGAGCCGCCTCGTCAACGGCCTCCTGGTGCTGGCTCGCGCGGAGGCCCAGGTGACCGCCGCCGAGCCGCTGCCGCTGCGCGACATCGTGCAGGACCGGCTGGCTGTCTGGCAGCCGGCCGCCGACGAGCGCGGCGTCACGATCGCGCTCACGGGGAACCCCGACGACCGGCTGCAAGTGCTCGCCAGCCCCGGTCACCTCGACCAGGTGCTGGACAACGTGTTGTCGAACGCCCTGGAGGTGTCCCCGGACGGCGGCACCATCACCGTGCGGGCCGAGGCCCGTCCCGACGCGGTGGTGCTGGAGATCCTCGACGAGGGTCCGGGCATGCCCGACGCCGAGAAGGCCCGTGCCTTCGACCGGTTCTGGCGGGGCCAGGGGCTCACGGGCCGTTCCGGCTCGGGCCTCGGGCTCGCCATCGTCAAGCAACTCGTGACCGACGACGGCGGCACCGTCACCCTGCGGGACGCCCCCGCTTCGGACCGCGCGGCTTCGGACGGCGGTCCTGAGCGGGGCGGCCTGTGCGTGTGGATCAGCCTTCGGCCGGCGTCACCGAGGAGTGGTGGTTGACGATCAGCCAGTCGCCGTCGATCTTCTCGTACGCGTAGGAGTACCGCGCCGGGACCTCGCGGACCTCGCCGGTCTCGGGGTCGGTGAGCGTGAACACGTAGGTCCCGGCGTCGACCGCGGTGTTCTCGTCCAGCACGGTGACCACCGTCTCGGTCTTCTCGCCGATCGGGTCGTTCTCCTGGAAGTGCTCGAAGTAGTCGACGATCCCGTCGCGGTCGGTGCGGATCCGCGCCGAGGCGGTGGGCAGCAGCACCGCGTCGGGCGCGTAGCGGTCGGCGACAGCCTGCGCGTCACCGGTCTGCAGCGCGGCGTTCCACTCGTCGAACAGGGCGGCGATCTCGCTCTCCGTAGGCTCGATGGTGGAATCGTCGACGGGGCCGTTGGCGGTTCCCTCGTCGTCGGCGGAGGCGACGGTGGTGATGCCCACTGTGGCGGCGGCGGTGAGGACCGCGGTGATCGCGACGAGGCCGACTCGCTCTCGCATCCGGCGGGGCTTTTCGGTCTGGGACTGCATCACAACTCCAGGGGTGGAAGGCCGCGACCCCCTGTGGTGGGGGCCGTTCCCGGGTTCGATCGGGAGTGGTTCTACGCTCTCGGAGCGCCGGGAAGTGGCCGTGCAACGGAGATGCAGCGCAGGTACAGGGCTCAGAAAGGAATCTGGATTCGCCCCTCGGTGACCCCCGCCCAGGACCAATTCCGCAGGTCACGCAACCTCCCACCCCGTTTCGCGCGTCTGGTTGACGTGGCGCCGCACAGGTGTCGCGCTCGACTCGGACGGGAGAAACCCGATGCGCAAGAGAGCAACAGCAGCGGCGGTCGCGCTGGCGATCGCACTGGGCGGGGGAACGTGGGCGACCGCGGCCGTCCCGCAGGACACACCGGCACCCCACCACAAGCAGGAACCTTCGACAGCCGAGGCGCAGGGACGCCCCGCGTCCGTCACTCTGCTGACCGGCGACGTCGTCACGGTGCGGACGGCGGCCGACGGTTCGGCCACGGCGACGGTGCAGGCAGGACTCGGCCGCGAGCACATGGCCTTCTTCCAGCAGCGCGAGGGGGATCACCTCTACGTCATCCCGCGCGACGTCGCGCGGCTGGTGCCCAGCCGCCTGGACCGCGCGCTGTTCGATGTGACCGGCCTGGTCGAGGCCGGGTATGACGACGCCTCGCGGGACTCGCTGCCCGTGATCGTCCAGACGGCGGCCGCCGCTGAGGCAGCCGAAACCAAGGCAGCCGAAGCCGAGGACCGCGAAGACGCGACCGCCTCCCCGGACGACGGCACCCGGTCCGCAGCACCGGCCAAGCCGAACTGGGCGGCGTCGGGCATCACGCCTGACCGGAACCTGGAATCGGTGGGCGCGGTGGCCGACGTCCTGCCGAGGGGCCGGGCAGCGAAGCTGCTCGACGCCCTCGCGCCGCCCGTACCCCGGCCGGGGCAAGAGCCGAGGCCGAGGCCGGCCCGACCACCAAGGCGACCACAGCAACCGAGGGCACCATCGGCCACGTCTGGCTCGACCAGCCGGTCCGGGCCTCCGACGCCGACTCCATGCCCCAGATCGGCGCCCCCGAGGCGTGGCAGGCCGGGTTCACGGGCGAGGGCGTCACGGTCGCCGTCCTCGACACCGGCATCGACGCGACGCACCCCGACCTCGACGAGGTAGTGGCCGGCGAGCGCGACTTCACCGGCAAGGGCAACGTGATCGACGGCTTTGGCCACGGCACGCACGTCGCCTCGATCCTGGCCGGTTCGGGCGACGCGTCCGAGGGCGTGAACCGCGGCGTGGCCCCGGACGCCGACCTGCTGGTCGGCAAGGTGCTGGACGACGACGGCTACGGCGAGATGTCGGGCGTCATCGAGGGCATGGAGTGGGCGGCCGCGGAGGGCGCCGACGTCGTGAACCTGTCGCTGGGCAGCCTGTACTTCGACGACCCGTCGCCGGACGCCGTCGCGGTGGATGAGCTCACCGAGCAGTACGGCACGCTGTTCGTCGTGGCCGCGGGCAATGACGGTGACCTCGGCCAGGGCAGCGTGGGCTCGCCCGGCATCGCCGCGAAGGCCCTGACGGTGGGCGCCGTCGACGACGCCGACGACGTCACGCCCTTCTCCAGCCGCGGGGGCGCCGACGCCGGGCTGCTCAAGCCGGACGTCGTCGCGCCCGGTGACGGGATCGTCGCCGCGCGGGCCGCGGGCACGACGGCGGGCGACGTCGTCGACGACCTGCACGTCGCGCTGAGCGGCACCTCCATGGCCACCCCGCACGTCGCGGGCGCGGCGGCGGTGCTCAAGCAGGCCCGGCCCGACCTCGACGCGACGGGCCTCAAGTCCGCGCTGATGGGCTCGGCCGAGCCGACGGGCGCGGACGTCTGGTCCGAGGGCGCGGGGCGGATCACCGTCCCCGGCGCCATCGCGCAGCAGGTCACGGCCACGCCGTCGGTCTCGTTCGGCACCTTCTCCTGGCCGCACGACGGCGATTCGGCCGCCCGCACCGTGACGTACACGAACGCGGGATCCGACGAGGTCACGCTCGCCCTGGCGGCCGACGTCACCGACTCCGCGGACGCCCCGGCGACGGACGCGATCACCCTGTCGGCGGATTCCGTCGTCGTGCCGGCGGGCGGGACCGCCTCGGTCGACATGACGGTGGCCGACGGCCCGGGCGCGATCGGCGCCATCGGCGGGACGCTCGTCGCGACCGGGACGGACGGCACCACGGTGCGCACGCCCGTCGGCTGGGCGAAGGAGCGCGAGTACGTGAACCTCACGGTGCGCGCCGTCGACCGGGCGGGGGAGCCCGTCACCGCGGACACCTGGGGCGCCGCGATTAAGCTGGACCCCGAGAACGGCGGACTCTTCGGCACCAACCTCTGGTTCGAGGACGGCGTCGCCACGGCGCGCGTCATCCCCGGCATCTACAGCCCGGTGGCGTTCATCGAGACGCTCGGCGAGGACGGCGCGGTCACCGACGCGCTGTTCCTGAGCAGCGGCGAGGTCGATGCCACCGCGGACGCTGAGGTGCTCCTGGACGGCACGACCGCGCGGGAGGTCACCACCTCGACGCACCGTCCGGCGGAGCTGGCGTCCCTGGGCCTCTCCGTCGAGACCGAGGACTCGGCGGAGGTCGCCTCCGCGGGGGTCAACGTGACGTACGGGCCGGGAACGAACCTCGGTCTGACCCCGGTACCCGCCGCGACCCACGGCGACTACGACACCATCGTCCAGGCGACGCTGCTCGCGCCGACCACCGGGGACGAGGTGGCGGCCTACCGCTACGACCTCGCCCACCACAGCGAGGGCGTCGAGGTTCCGGCGCTGCGGGGCGACCGCCGCACGACGGTCGCCGTCGACACCACCTACGGTGCATCGGTCGGCGACACCCATCTCGCGCAGCGCCTGTACTGGGAGCCGGGCACCATCGTCGCCGGCGCTGCCATCGAACCGGTCCCCGTCGGCACGCGGCGCACCGAGTACGTGACGGCGCTGCCGGGCAGGTGGTACCTCGGGTCCGAGATCCAGGAGGACGGCGTGGGCGTGGTGCTCACCGAGGCCGAGCGGCACGTCTGGAGCGAGCCGGGCCGCGTCCGGCAGGGGCTGGCCGCGGGCGCGCTGGCTCCGGGCATCTCGACGATCACGCCGGTCACGCAGTGGGGCGGTCGCCTCTCGCTCGCCCCGACGAGCCGGGCCGACGACGACGGCGGCGTGCTGTGGGGCTCCGACGTCGGAGAGCGGCTGCGCGTCTGGCAGGACGGCGAGCTGATCGACGACGTCCCCGAGCCCTACTCCTTCCCGACCGTCCCCGAGGGCGGCGCGGACTACCGGATGCTGCTCGAGAGCACGCCCGGTGACCCCGCCTACCGGCTCGCGACCAGCGTCACCGGCGAGTGGACGTTCCACGCGCGGTCCGACGTCGGCGACGACGCCGTGCCGCCGCTGCTCGACACCACCTGGGACGTGCGCGGGCTCGACCCGTCCGGATCCGCGCCGGGGACCACCCGCGTGCGGGTCGATGTGCGCCACCAGGACGGCGCGTACGACGTGTCGCAGGTCGAGGGGGCCCGCCTGTGGTGGTCGGCCGACGACGGCGGCACCTGGCACCAGGCCACGGTGACGGCGCTCGGTGACGGCGGCTACGTCGCGACGGTCAGGGCGCCGGCCGGCGCCGAGCACGTCTCGCTGAAGGTCGAGGCGTGGGACGAGGCCGGTGGGTCGGTGGCCAAGACGGTCGTGCGGGCGTACGCCGTCGGCTGATCTCGCACGCAGGACGGTGGGCCCGCGGCGAGACCGGCTGCGGGCCCACCGTCACTCCGAGCCATATACGGTCGGAGCGTAGATGTAGGCGCGGATGTACTGATCTCCGGCGGCCTTGGCCGTGCTGGCGGTGATCTGTACCCACCATTCGGGGAGCGCAACGTCGTCGTCGACCGAGGAGCTCCTGAAGTCGTAGAACGTCAGGTCGTCGGCTTCCTCATGGGTGGTCTGGCGGACCGTCCAGTCGCCTTCGGCCATGAGGCGGTCCCTCATGCTCTTGGCGGCCTCCTCGGCGTTCATCTCCGATCTCGCGGACAGGACGAACACCCCCTTCCACTCCCACTCCGGTCCACCGGGGCCGTCGAAGATCTTGCTCGTGATGTCATCGGTCGCGGTGCGCTCCGCACCCTCCAGCGCGTCAACCAGCGTCGACGCAAGTTGCTCGCCGCGTTCCTCGGTCTCCCGCAGCGGGTCGACCGTCGGGCTGGGACCGCCGCTGTTCGACGTCGGCCCGGAAGACGACACGGATGGATCGTGGGCGGGAACACCTGTGCAGGCGGCAAGGGCGCCCACCATGAGAATCGGGGCAAGCAACCCTCTGACGGCGGCGGCCGTGGCGCGGTTCGTGCGTGTCATCAACATCTCCTGCAGGGTCCCCTGACGTGCGTACTCACCGATGTCGGCAAGCGTGCGAGAGCCTTCCAGCCCGATGGGCACGACACAACGAAAGTTCGGGCATCGACGAGGCGTTCGCGGACGATCGCGATGACGTTGACGACCAGCGCGACGACGAGCACGCCGACGGTGGGCCCGCAGCCGGGGACGACTCCGGGCCCGCCCTCGCGGCCCGATGCGTTGACGGACCGCCAAGGTCCCCAACCGGACCGGCGAAGTCGGTACGCTGGAGTCATGCCGGAGATCGATGCGAATCCGCCCCTCTACACGCTGACTGAGGGTGCCCGGATCATCGGTGTCACCCCGAGCACTCTTCAGAACTGGGCTCGTGGATACACGTACAAGGGCGTCGACGGAGGCCAGCATCCGCAGGAGGCCCTGGTTACCACTACCGGAGCAGGTCGCGGAAGGGTGCTCCCGTTCGTCGGTCTGGCGGAGAGCTACGTGCTGAAGGCTTTCCGCGAAGCGGGCGTTCCGATGCAACGAATTCGACCGGCGCTCAAGAGGCTTGAGAAGGATCTCGATCTGCACACCGCGCTGGCCAGCGAGCAGCTCATGACAGACGGCGCCGAGGTGCTCTGGGACTTCGGCAAGCACGAGGACCCGGAGCTGGGCAATCAGCTCGTGGTCGTCCGTAACGGCCAGGCTGTCTTCCGTGAGGTGGTACAGCAGTACCTGAGCACCATCACCTACCGCGACGGCGCCGTTGCCCTGATCCGTCTGCCGCAGTTCGCCCCCGAGGTCGTCGTCGACCCGAGCCGGAACTACGGGCAGCCGACGCTCGCCGCCCGTGGGATTCGCGTCGCTGACGTACGGGCGCGCCTCGAGGCCGGCGAGCCGGCCGCCGACGTCGCCACCGACTATCGCCTCGCGCTGAGCGATGTAGCGGCGCTCGCCGCCTGAGCCACCGCACGTGACAGAGACCGACGCGCCGCCACGGTTCTTTCTCGACCGCGGGCTTGGCTCCGTCTTCGTCCCCAGGGCCTGCGCGAGCACGGCTGGCAGGTGACGACGATGGACGAACGCTACGGCGTCGACGCAAGCCAGGACGTCGCGGACATCGACTGGATACGAGAAGCCACCGAGCTCGGCGAGAGCCTCATCACCAAGGACACCGCCATCGCCCGGGTACCGGTCGAAGCTCAGGTCGTCCACATGTGCGATGCCCGCGTCTTCACGATCACCAGTGCCCGCATCACGGGACCACAGATGCTTCAACGGCTGCTGCACAACGAGCAGACGGTGTTTCGGTGGGCACGCCGCACTCCGGCACCATTTGTGCTCGGCATCTACGAGAGCCGTACCGCCCGGATCCCCCTGAACTACCCGCCCAAGCCCTGACAAGACAGGGCCGGGCGGGCCGGACGACGCGTCGCCCGATCAGTTCGCTGCTCCCACCGCCTGGCCGATCGTCGTCGGGTCATCCAGGACGCGCAGCATGAGATGAGCCGTGTCCGCACGGGACAGGCGCACGCCGCCCGGAACGCTGTGCCCGACCGCCGTGCGGTAGCGGCCGGTCACCGGGCCGTCGCTCAGATACGGCGGCCGAACGGTCGTCCAGTCCAGCCCGCTCGTGCGCAGCACGTGCTCCATCATGGCGACGTCGACGAAGTGGGCGCCCAGCATGCGCCGCCCGAGCGGCGTCGCGAAGTACCGGTTGTAGAGGCCGGCACCGGGTTCCCGCCGGGGCGGGTTCGGGCGGCTCGGGGTCGGGATCGTGGAGACCCCGGAGCCGCTGACGGCGACGATGCGGCGGCAGCCGGCCTCGCGCATCGCCTGGGTGAGCGCGATGGTGCCGGGCTCGACGATCCCGTACTCGCCCTTGCCCCGCGGGCCGAGGCACGACAGGACGGCGTCCTGGTCGACGAGCGCGTCGCGGAGGACCGCCGGGTCGGGCGCCGCGAGGTCGACCGCGACCGCCCGGACGGGCTGATGGACGTTCGCTGGGGTGCGGACGAGGGCCGTGACCGAGTGCCCGGCCGCCAGCGCCTGGTCCACGACGTGGCGGCCGACTCCACCGGTGGCAGCTACGACGGCGAGCCTCACGCGTGCGCCTCCTCAGTGGACCGGACTGCGCCGTCGTGCGCCGACGCCGACGCCGGAGCCGACGCCGACGCCGCGGCCGAGGTCGGCACCGGCGTCCGGAAGATCGCGACGATGTTGACGATCAGCGCCACGACGAGCACCCCGATCACGGGCACCAGGAGGTCCGGCGCCAGGGACGGCCCGGCGCTCACGAGGTCCCAGCGGCCGACGGCGACCGCCCCGGCGAGCGCCGCCCACATCGCTGTCTCGAGGGCCGGCAGCCACTCGGCGGCCCGCACGTGGAAGCCGCTCGCCATGAGCGTGACGGCCGCGAGGCCGATCGCGGCGAACGGCGTGACCCACTCGGCGACGCCGAGCATGAGCGGGAGCACAATCGCTGCCGACGCCGCGACCTCCGCGATACCGATCAGGATGGTGAGCGGGCGCGGGACGTCGTCGAACCCCGTCCAGCGTTCGATGCCGCGGCCGAGGATCTTGGGCAGGCCCGCGAACAGGAAGAACAGGGCGAGAATCGTCTGCGCCGCCCACAAGGTGGTGGTGAGCATGATGCTCCTTGGGTTCGTCGGCGGACGGGTTGGCCGCCGGTGCGGGACAGGACGAACCACCGGGCCGGGATGTGACGCCAGGTGTCCCTGTCACACCGGAGGGGGCACGATCGTCCTGTGCGCATGAGCGAACACAACGGAGCTGACCGCGGCGACACCGAACGGGTCGCCGTCGAACGAGTCGCGGCCGAACGGGTCGCCGTCGCCTCACGCGACGACCGGGCCTACCTGCTCGCCACCGCGAACCGGATCCTCGCGGACCCCACCGAGGCCGAGGACGTCGTCCAGGACGCGTTCGCGCGCCTCGCGACGCAGGACGTCGGCGAGATCCGGGACCTGCGCGGGTGGCTGGTCGTCGTCGTGCGGCGCCTCGCGCTGGACCGGATCGGCTCGGCCCACGGGCGGCTGTCGGCGCCGCACGACCCGACCGCGTGGGGCTTCGACGCCGTCGCCGAGGCACCGGACCCAGCCGACCGGGTCACCCTGGACGACGAGATCCGGCGCGCGCTCTCCGTCGTGCTGGCGCAGCTCACGCCCGGCGAACGCGCGGCGTTCCTGCTGCACGACGTGTTCGGCATCCCCTTCGAGAGCGTGGCGGAGACGGTGGGCCGGACGCCCGCCGCCTGCCGCCAGCTCGCCAGCCGTGCCCGCCGGGCGATCCGGGAGTCCGGCCCGACGCCGGAGGCGGCGCGCCCCGACCCCGAGCTGCAGGACGTCGTGGACAGCTTCATCGCGGCGTGTGCCGGGGGAGACCTCGACGCGCTCGCCAGGGTGCTGCACCCCGACGTCTCCGGCTGGGCGACCGCCCGCGGCGAGCGCCTCGGGTTCGACGCCGGGGCGGAGCGGGTGGCCGCCGGATCGCTGCGCTACCTGGGCCCGGGGTCGGGCTGGACCCTGGCGCCGCTGGCCCTGGACGACGGGATGGCCGTGGTCGCCACGCAGGACGGCGACCCGGTGGCGCTGATCCGCCTGCTGATCACGGACGGGCTGATCGCGGCGATCCACACGGTGCTGCTGCCCTGAGCGCCGCGGCCCGGCGGCGGTTACGTCCGGGCCGACGCCGCGGTTCAGGCCGTGCGCACCCACGCCGTCGTCGAGCTGGGCTGCAGGCGGCCGGCCAGCGGCGAGAGCGGCCGCGGGCCCACCGTGTTGCGGTCGCGCGGAGCGCACCTCACCGCTGCTGCGGTGCCGCCGCGCATAGTCGATCTGGTCATCCGGCGTGTCGCGAGGAGGAGTCATCCGGTTCGCCGGATGGCGACCACTCCGAGCCATAGGCGGTCGGAGCGTAGATGAAGGCGCGGATGTACTGATCTCCGGCGGCCTTGGCAGTGCTGGCGGTGATCTGCACCCACCATTCGGGGAGAGGAATTCCGTCGTCGTCGACCGAGGAGCTCCTGAAGTCGTAGAACGTCACGTCGTCGGCTTCCTCATGGGTGGTCTGGCGGACCGTCCAGTCGCCTTCGGCCATGAGGTGTTCCCTCATGCTCCCAGCGGCCTCCTCGGCGCTCATCTCCGATCTCGCGGAGAGGACGAACACCCCCTTCCACTCCCACTGAGGTCCACCGGGGCTTTCGAAGATCTTGCTCGTGATGTCATCGGTCGCGGTGCGCTCCGCATCCTCCAGCGCGTCAACCAGCGTCGACGCAAGCTGCTCGCCGCGTTCCTCGGTTTCCGGCAGCGGGTCGACCGTCGGGCCAGGACCGCCGCTGTTCGACGTCGGCCCGGAAGACGATGCGGATGGATCGCGGGCGGGAACGCCCGTGCAGGCGGCAAGGGCACCGACCACGAGAATTGGGGCAAGCAGCCCGCCGACGACGGCGGTCGTGGTGCGGTTCATGAGTGTCATCAAGATCTCCTGCGGGCCCCTGACGTGCGTACTCACCGATGTCGGCAAGCGCGCGCCAGCCTTCCAGCCTGGGGAGCGTGACACAACGAAACTCGGGCACCGACGAGGCGTCCAGGCGATCAGGAGTCCCCATCCCCGCAGGCTCACCCTCTCAGTTGGCCGCTCCCACTGAGCCTGTCAGATCTCAGCGCATGTGTCAGACCTACAGGTGACCCGAGTGACCTGTAGGTCTGACACATGCGGTGCGCGATGCGACGGGTCAGACGGTGCGGATCCAGGCCGTCGTCGAGGAGGGGAGCTGGGTGCCGGCCAGCGGGCCGCTCGTGAGCACGACCTCGCCGTCGGGCAGCGGCACGGCGTGGGTGCCGAAGTTGGTCACGACGTGCCAGCCGCCGGGGCGGGCGAGGTGGAGGACGTCGGCCGGCGAGCGCACCCAGTCCAGCGTCTCGGCGGCCCGCAGCTCGTGCCGCAGCGCGAGCGCCGCGCGGTAGAGCTCGAGCGTCGAGCCCGGCGCGCCGTCCTGGGCCTCGACCGACAGCGCGCCGAAGCCCTGGGGCTGCGGCAGGTGCGCTCCGTCCGGGCCGAAGCCGAGGGACGTGCCCTCGCGCGTCCACGGCAGCGGCACGCGGCAGCCGTCGCGCCCTATGTCGACGCCGGGGTTGCGGAAGAACGCCGGGTCCTGGCGCTCGGCCGCCGGGATGTCGGCGACCTCCGGCAGGCCGAGCTCCTCGCCCTGGTAGAGGTACGCGCTACCCGGCAGGCCGAGCATGAGCAGCGTCGCGGCGCGGGCGCGGCGCAGTCCGAGCTCGACGTCGGCGACGGGCTGGGTGCCGCCCGACAGCAGCCACTTCTGCCCCTGCTTCACGGTGCTCCCGTTGCGGGGTGGCAGCGCGTACCGGGTCGCGTGCCGCACGACGTCGTGGTTCGAGAAGACCCATGTCGTCGACGAGCCGGACGCCGCGGACAGCGCCAGGTTGTCGGCGATGATGGTCCGGAACTGCTCGGCGTCGAAGTCGGCCTCCAGGAGGTCGAAGTTGAACGCCTGGCCGAGGCCCTCGGCGCTCGCGTACCGGGGGCGCCGCGGCGTCGAGACCCAGGCCTCCGCCACCGCGATCCGCGGCGGCGTGTACTCGTCGAAGACCTTGCGCCAGTCGGCGTAGATCTCGTGCACCTCGTCGCGGTCCCAGAGCGGGTGCGCGCCGGGCTCGGTGATGGCGTCGATCTCGGCCTGCGAGGGCAGCGACTCGCCGAGCTCCTTGGTCAGGCCGTGCGCGACGTCGATGCGGAACCCGTCGACGCCCCGGTCCGACCAGAACCGCAGCGTCTGCCGGAAGTCCGCGCGGACCTCCTCGTTGTCCCAGTTGAAGTCCGGCTGCTCCTTCGCGAAGAGGTGCAGGTACCACTGGCCGTCGGGCACGCGCGTCCACGAGGGTCCGCCGAACATGCTCGTCCAGTCGGCCGGCGGCTTGGAGCCGTCCGCGCCGAGGCCGTCGCGGAAGATGTACCGCGCGCGTTCGGGGCTGCCGGGGGCCGCGGCGAGCGCCTCCTGGAACCAGACGTGGTCGTCGGAGGAGTGGTTCGGGACGATGTCGACGATGACGCGGATGCCCGCGCCGTGCAGGGCGGCGACCATCTCGTCGAACTCGTCGAGCGTGCCGATCCGCGGGTCGACGTCGCGGTAGTCGGCGACGTCGTACCCGCCGTCGGCCAGTGCCGACGGGTAGAACGGGCTGAGCCACACGGCGTCGATGCCGAGCCCCTGGAGGTACGGCACGCGGGAGATGATGCCGCGCAGGTCGCCGATCCCGTCGCCGTTGGCGTCGGCGAAGCTGCGGGGGTAGATCTGGTAGACGGCCGCCTGCCGCCACCAGGTGGCGTCGTCCACGGGGAGCTGAGCATGGGAGGTGCTGGTCACGAGTGCATGATCCTTTGCGTAGGGGTCGGTGGGGGCGGTCGTTCGATCGCGCCCCGGGTGACGCCGGCTGGCAGCCCGAGTTTATCCAAGCACTATATTTAATGTCTGAACAGGGCCTCCCGGTCGAGGTACGAAAGGTCACACGTGAGCCGAGCACCGCAGAACGCCTCGTCGTCGGGACTGGTGCGACGCATCAACGCCGAGAGCGTGCTCGAGTACGCCTGGGCCCACGACGTCTTCACGGCGAGCGAGGCGATGGACGCGACGGGCCTCACCCGCTCCACGGTGATCAGCCGCTGCGGCGAGCTGATCGAGCTCGGCTGGCTGCGCGAGGTCGAGCGCGCCGCGGAGGCCGCGGCCGCCGTCGCGAAGGGCCGGCCGGCCCGGCTCTACGAGCTGCGCTCCGACGCCGGGTACGTGATCGGCGTCGACGCCGGCCAGCACCGCGTGCTCGCGACGGTCGCCGACCTGCGCGGCATCGAGATCGGACGTCAGGCGCACCCCCTCGATCTCGAGCACGACAACGCGGTCGACCGGCTCGCCGTCACCGACGCGTGCATCGCGGAGGCGCTCGCCTCGGCCGCCGTCGACCCGGCGCGCGTGCTGGCGATCGCCGTGGGCGTGCCCGCGCCGACGGACGTCGAGGGCACGTCGCCGCGGGGGCAGGGCGAGTTCTGGCCGCGCATGAACCCCGGCTTCGCCGCCCACTTCCGCGCGCGCGGCTGGCACACCACAGTCGAGAACGATGCCAACCTCGCGGCCCTCGCCGAGCGCGCCCTCGGCGCCGGGCGGGGCATCCGGTCGTTCGCGGCGCTCCTCTCGGGCGAGCGCCTCGGCGCCGGCATCGTGGTCGACGGCGCGCTGGTGCGCGGCAGTCACGGGGGCGCCGGCGAGATGCGCCTGCTCGAGTACGTCGCCGGCGTCGGCTCCGCGCACGGCATCGGGTTCCTGGCCCGCTCCTGGGGCCGGGACATGCACGAGGCGGGCGCCCTGCCGGCCGGCAGCGCCCTGCGCGCCGTGCCGTCGAGCGCGATCGCCGCGCCCATGGTGTTCGCCGCGGCCGACGACGGCGACGTCGGGGCGATCGCCGTCGTCGACCGCCTCGCCGACCGGCTCGCGCGCGTCTGCGCCGTCATCGACGGCATGCTCGACGTCGACCGGATCATCATCGCGGGCGGGGTCGCGCCCGTCGTCGGCGACCTGCTGCGACGCACCGCGAAGATCCTCGAGGGCATGGTGCACCCACCAGCGCCGCAGCTCGTCGCGTCGTCGTTCGGCGCGGACGCGGTGATCGTCGGCGCCTCGACGCTGGCGCTGGAGCATGTGCGGGCGAACGCGCTCGACTTCGCGCTGCGGGTGGGCGAGTAGGGGCTGCGGGGTCGGGCGTGGCGTCCGTGCGTTACGTCGCGGCGACGTTCGCGGTGTCCGCGGTGTCCGCGGCGTCGGCGGCGTCGGCGGCGTCGGCGGCGTCGGCGGCGTCGGCGGCGTCGGCGGCGTCGGCGGCGTCGGCGGCGTCGGCCCAGCGCCTCGGCGTGCGTGTGCCGCCGAGCAGCAGGACGCCGGGCGCGCCCGCGATGCTCGGGACGGCGAGCAGGCTCGTCAGCTGCTCGCCGAGGTCGGACCCGATCGTGCCGGTGCCGTCCGACGCGTGGCCCTTGCCGTTCCCGTTCCCGTGGCCGTTCCCGGCAGCGTTGCCGTTTCCCGGGCCGTTTCCGTTTCCGTTTCCGTTGCCGGGACCCTGGTCGTTGTCCTTGGTCGGGCCCTTGCCGTGCTCGTTCGCCGGGTTGCCGGGCGGGCCGCCCATGGTCCCGGCCTCGGGCGGGCTGGGCGTCGGCTCCGGCCTGGGCGCTGGTTCGGGCTCGGGAGCGGGCGGGGTCGCGGGTTCCTCCTGCGCAGGCTCTGCGGGCGGGTTCACGGGCTCCGGCTCTGGGGCGGCGTCCGCCGGCTCCGGGGCAGGCTCGGGCTCGGACACGTCCTCCTCCGGCACGGTGACCGGGTCGAGCTCCGAGTCCGAGTCCTCCTTGGGCGTGGTGGCCGGGCGCGGCTCGGGGTCGGCCGGCAGGACCGAGGGAGGCAGGTCCTGCGTGGGCGGCTGCCCGGGCCCGGTGCCGCCACCGCTGAGGTCAACGATCGCCTGGGGCGGCGGCTGGATGATCTGGTTGGCGAGGTACGCGGCCGCGCCAGTGCTGACGGTGAGCACGGCCACCACGCCCGCGGCCACGGTCGTCTCCCTCTTCCCGAGGGTGCGCGGTCTCGCGCCCGCAACGGTCCCGGTGCCGACGGCCGCGCCACCGAACGGTCCGGTGACCAGCACGCCGCCGATGAAGTGCTGTCCCAGGTCGCGCAGCATCCAGGACACTTCGCGGACGTCGATGAACGCCCGGGTGCACTCGGTGCAGCCGTCCATGTGGACTTCCAGGCGCTGCTGCCTGCGGGGCAGGAGGCGTCCTTTGAGGTAGTCGTGCATGGCGGCGCGGGTGGTGCGGCACTCGGGTTCGTTGACGGCTTGGGCGTGGGCGGCGGCGAAGGCGCCGGCGAGGCGTTCCTCGGCGCGGCGTAGCCGCATGGTCACGGCGTGGGGGCGGACGCCGAGGCCGGTGGCGATGTCGGTGACGGCACGATCGTGGACGTGGCGTTCGAGGAGGATCTGCCGGTCGTCCTCGGCGAGGTCGGACAGGGCGGTGCGGAGCATCGTGACGTCGGCCAGGCGTTCGGCGTCGAGCTCGGCGCCGGCCACTGGGGGAGTGAGGCCGTCGAGGGTGTCGTCCTCGACCGGGCGGGCGCGTCCGGCCTCGCGGGTCATGGAGATGGCTTCGTTGACCGCCGCACGCCGCCAGTACGGGGCGGGGTCGTCGATCGTCCCGCCGGTGGAGACGATCCGGACCATCTTCTCGAGGGCGCGGCTGGTGGCTTCCTCGGCATCGATACCGGGCACACGGGCGGCGACCGAACGCACGACGTTAGGACGATGCACTACCCAGTCATGGACACCCAGGTCACCACCCGTCGTGGTCACGCGCTCTCACCTCCCACTGATCGGCACACGGCTGCTTTCTCGATGCTGGAATTGCTCCGGGTCTTTCACCCTGGGGGGCCACAACACCGTCCGGGCATAGGGGTTATAAGCGCCAATTAACCCGCACAAGAAGTTTGACCGGAATGGCCCTAGAATGCGCCGTTCTGCGCCATCCCGCCGCCCTCCAGCATACGTAAAGACCGGCGCGCACTCCCTGTCGGAGCGGGTGAGATTGCCGCCGGCTGCCCGTGGCAGCGCGCGTCGAAATTCGCGGCCGCCGGTCAATTCCGGCGTTCTTGCGGAGTGTCCTGGTGAGGTTGCGGGCAGCGCCCAGCCTGTGACTTCATGTCGACATGAACTCGATCCCCGTCTCCGAGGACCGGTCCGTCTGGTCGGTGGGCGACCTCGCCGCCCGGTTCGGCCTGGAGACCCATGTGCTGCGCCACTGGGAATCCATGGGCCTGCTCAGCCCGGTCCGTGACGGCGCGGGGCGCCGCCGGTACGGCGCGGACGACGCCTTCCGCGTCGCCACGATCATGCGCAGCAAGGCCTCGGGCATGAGCCTCGAGCAGATCCGCGTGCTGCTCGATGGCGGTGCCTACGACCGCCACATGATCCTGGAGGCGCACATCGCCGACCTCGAGGCGCGCATGGCCGAGATGGAGCACTCCCGCGAGATGACCCGCCACGCCCTGGAGTGCAGCGCCCACGACATCGCCGCGTGCCCGAGCTTCCGCGCGCACGTGCAGGACATCGTCGACGGGAAGGCCGGGCAGGGGCCCAGCGTGGCGGACCTGCTCAGCCGGAGGCCCCGGGCAGGACTGTCGCCGGAATCGCGTTGACCCCGTCACGGAGTAGGCGCACGCGTGTGGCTCGCCGTTATTACGGCAGACGTCCGGGTGGTTCGGTGCCTACGATCTCCGCATGTCTGACGTGAATCACCCCGCCGTCGAGAAGGTCACCGCCGCGCTCGCCGAGGCGGGCGCAACCGGTCAGGTCCGCTGGCTGGACGACGCCGCGACCACCGCCGCGCTCGCCGCCGAGCACCTCGGCATCGCGGTGGGCCAGATCGCCAACTCGCTCGTGTTCCTGTTCGACGGCGTGCCCACCCTCGTGCTGACGTCCGGCGCGCACCGCGTCGACACGGCGTGGCTGGGGGAGCAGGCCGGCGCGACGATCGCGCGTGCCTCGAAGGAGCAGGTCAAGGAGGCGACCGGCCAGGTCATCGGCGGCGTCGCGCCGGTGGGGCACCCGGCGCCCGTGCCGACCTACGTCGACACCGCGCTCGCCGCGCACGACGAGGTGTGGGCGGCCGCCGGCCACGCCAAGACGGTGTTCCCGACGACGTTCGACGAGCTGGTCCGGATCACGGGCGGGACGCCGACGGCGGTAGCGCCGGAGGCGTGATGAGCACAGAGCTGCCCGCAAGACGATCCGCTCGTTGACGGTCCGCTTCCAGCACGCGATCTGGCATGGATTCGGGCCAGAATCCATGCCAGATCTG